>JBAUJD010000965.1:0-1888 GCA_049683515.1 Thermosynechococcaceae cyanobacterium
GCCTAAGATAGGCTGCCGTTCAAACACGGTGACATGATGTCCTTGTTTATCAAGAAAATAAGCCGTTGCCATCCCAGCAGCACCGCCGCCAATAACTGCAATTTTCATAGCCAATTTTCGATCTAAAATGAATAGTGTACGAGTGTTTGTTTAGCGAACGCCTAAAAAAACGTCGCCAGATAATCGTTGATAAAGCTGCGCGCCAGTCCCAATGGTGGGCGCAAATCCTGGGTAGCCAGATGAGGCATTGCAGAAGTAAAAATGGTCGAGAGAAGTCTCGTGATTTAACCGCCTCGGTCCCATGTTTTGGGGCGTTAGCTTGGAGCCATAGGAATTGCCCTGGGGACACCAGCAGTAACGCTCATTGGTTGTCGGGCTACCCGTGACGTGGAAGACCATGTGCTTTCTAAAGTTGGGGACATAGCATTTTTCTACAACGTCTAGAATAGAATCTAAAATCTCTTGCTTTCTCTGATAGTAGGCTTGGCGATCGCTCTGCTTCAACTGATTAAAGTAGTCATAATTAGCGACCGTCACAAACTCAATAATCTGGCAGTCTTCAGGACAATCTCGGTTGGCATTTGTCAGTAAAGTAGGAGTTGCAATTCCGAAGCTAGGATTAGAAAAGTCATTGCGATCGTACATTTGAGCAAACGCCTCATTCAGACTTTGATGCCCAGAATGAAACAGATTCCACTTACCAAAGCCATAGTCGCGCAGTTCGAGATCTTTAACCACACAGTAAGCCATGAAGTTAGACGCAGAATATTCATAGTCCAGCTTTCGGCGCACTTTCGGCGAAAATTTTGACTCGCCAATCATTTTTGCCGCTCTTTGCGGGTCAATGTTGCAGATAACATTGTCACCAGTGAATTCGTGAGTCTCATGGGTAAGTAAATCTGTTGCCTCAACCCCCGTAACCTTTCGCCCCGTAACTTTAAATTGGGTGACTTCATGGTTGAGCAATACCTGCCCTCCCCGTGACTCAATTACCTTTACTAGGGAGTTAATAACCTGCTCGAAATGTTGGGTCGCATAAAATGCACCAGCCTGATAGCCTCTAATTAGAGCCACCCAAGCATAAAACGAGAGTTGGTCGGGGGGAAGCAAGAAATCAAACCATTGTAGTGCCAGCAGGGTTTGAGCAGCTTGAGGTAGCTTAAACTTATCGAATACATCTTGCAGTGTGCTGTTGAGATATTGGACAGTGCCTAGCACTTGGGTTGGATGTTTGAGCAGTTCCCACGGCTTAATCGGCGGTAACAGCTTTTTCATACCTACTCCCGTGGTTTCCACTGCCTTGACGAACTGGCGAATACGATCGCTATCATCGGGAAACAGCGCGGACAGTCGCCGAATCAGTTCCTCTGGATCTGAGGGCATATTCAGCTTGTACCCAGGCATTCGCATATGGTCAAATCCGTCGGGGTCATAACGCTCAAAGGTGACTTCGCGATCGAGTTCTAGCTTTTTAAGCACGCGATTCACCGTTTGCCCCTCACCGCAGTCCCAAACATAGTGAAGCTGAGCGTTGAAGCTGTATTTATTAGCCAGGGTAAAGGTATGACCGAAGCCTCCTGGATGCTCGTGAGCTTCTAGAATCTGCACTGTTTTACCGTTATTTGCCATCAATGCCCCAAAAACTAGAGCCGACAGACCGCTACCCACAATTAAATAGTCTGGTTTCATAAGATTTTTCCTCAAGTGGTTGAAAGACTTAATCAAGCGATCCGTCGGCTGACGGAGAAAAGACATTTCCAGCGATCGACAATTAAAAAACTCAATTAAAACCAAATTCCTGGCTACCTTCGGCACACCATGTTTTTTGATGCCCTACCTAAAGGTTAAGTTACTCGAATATAAATACTTCTATCCAAAGACATAAAAC
>JBAUJD010000966.1:0-1893 GCA_049683515.1 Thermosynechococcaceae cyanobacterium
CGGTCATTCTGCAGCGAACTGTCATTGCATTGGTTAGCCTCGCAATCCTCTTTCTGGTGGGTGGATATACGATTCCCAGCACCGTTCACATCGAACGCGGTCTTCACATTGATGCAAAACCAGCCGCTATTTTTCCACTCGTGGGCGATCTGGCCCAGTGGTCGAAGTGGTCCCCCTGGGCTGAGATGGATCCTGATATGGAGATGACCCTGCAAGGCTCTGGCAAAGGCCAAGTGTTGCAATGGCACAGCAATAATCCGAGCGTTGGTGCGGGTACTCAGGAGATAGTGAGTATTGCGCCCCCCAACTACGTTAAATCCCATTTAGACTTTGGCGATCGCGGGGTCGCTGATGCCACGATTTTGCTCACCGCCGAGGATGATGGCACCCTGGTCTCTTGGGTGTTCGATGCTGATATGAGAGAAGGCGTCCCTACGCTCATGCAACCCCTTAGTACTTACTTCAGCTTCTTCATGGATAGCCTGATCGGTAAGGATTATGAAACTGGGCTGAGTAACCTCAAGGCTTTGGCAGAACAGGAGAGACAGAAACCCTTTTTCCAATGGCCGCCACGATGAGGCGATCAAGCGACGCTAAAGAGATTCCAAGGGTCTTTCGAGACCGATTTGCCCAGAGCAGCAGCCCCCAATCATTAGGCAGCAGCTACAACTGCCCCACAGCACCGGCTCGAATCGTGTAGAGACGTGCGATCGCAGCTACTGGCTCAGCCATGCGATCGCATCTCTAATCCAGGCTTCGGCATCATCGGTTTTTGCCAGCGCCTTACTTTGACCCACCTGCTGCAGCGCCTGCATCACCTCTTGCGTAGAATATCCCAACGCCAGTAGCGTCATTTCGACATCTTCTTGCACCGTCCCCACTGGACCTGCTAGAGGAGCCGTCGTTAGCCCCGCCTGATCGCGCCATTCAGACAGCTTTGTTTTGAGTTCTAGGGCAATCCGTTCCGCTGTTTTCGCGCCGACCCCTGGGGTCTTCGAGAGCAGTCGGGTGTTGCTGCTCACAATAGCCTGCACCAGTTCCTGTAGCCCCAAGGCATCAATGAGAGCGAGGGCAAGCTGAGGGCCAATGCCGCTTACTGCCACAAGCTGACGGAATAAATCACGTTCTGCAGCAGACGCAAAACCAAACAGCGTCAGTTGGTCTTCTCTGACCTGAAGATGGGTAAAAATCTGCATAGGTTCCCCCCCGGCAGGGAGCTGCTGCCGAATTCGAGTCGGCACCTGGAGGTCATAGCCGACTTGATTCACCTCTAGGGTTAACACGGTCCGTTTTCCGGGCTGGAGGCTGACCACAGTGCCGTTAAGATAGCCAATCATGACAGAAACCGGAAATAACGCAGCCCTTCTAAAATACCGGCAGCGCAGTGCTCTTGAGCGAGGTAGTGGTGCTTGACGGGGTTTTTGCCATGCCACTCCAGCAGCTCTGGCTGAGCATTGCCGACGAGGATGCCCCGCTCCCCCCCAGTCTTAAAAAGGGCAATATCGTTGCCAGAATCACCACAGACGGCAGTGCGAAAGGCTGAGATCTGCCACTGCTGACGCAGAAACTGCATGGCTTCGCCCTTGTCGCCCTGCTCAGGCACAATGTCGAGATGTTTCCCGGCACTATAGACTACCTTGGCGGCTAAGCTTTGTTTCTGCAGCGCCATCTCAATTTGAGGTACGACGGTGGTGGCAACGTCTTGGGTAACCGTGAAGCCAATTTTAAATGGGCCTTGGTCTGATTCTGGCTGTAGCGGGATGTCGGCAATCTGAGTAATTGTCTCTAGGATTTGCGATCGCATCCAATTCCACCCCAACCGCTCAGACCAATCGGCATCAGGGGTTTCGCCCCCATCAAAGTAAATTTCAGTGCCCACCGACACCATTAGGG
>JBAUJD010000967.1:0-9231 GCA_049683515.1 Thermosynechococcaceae cyanobacterium
ATACTAAGATCACCGTTCACAGGCATTGTCCGATGGTCATGCTTCAGCTTCGTCAATTAGTTGTTCAACCGGGCCAACGTATTCAGCTTCAAGATGTTGACTGGAATGAATTTGAAGCCATTCTTCACGAGTTAGGAGAAAAAAGAACGTCTCGGATTGCCTATAGTAACGGAGTTTTAGAAATTCGGATGCCGTTACCAGAGCATGAAATTGACAAAGAACTTGTGGGAGATATGGTAAAAATCCTTCTGGAAGAGCTTGATATCGATAACGAATGCTTGGGTTCCACAACCTTCAAACGGCAAGATGTTTCCAAAGGGGTTGAACCTGATCAATGTTTTTACATTGAAAATTATGCAGTGATGATTGGGACTCGACGATTGGACCTGACCGTTGACCCACCCCCCGACTTAGCCATTGAAGTCGATGTTACCTCTAAAACCGGACTCGATGCCTATCTGGCCCTTGGCGTTCCAGAGCTATGGCGCTTAGAGAATGGACAGCTCCGCATCAGTGTGCTGAAGGATGGTCAATATCAAGATTCAAAGATAAGTCCTCACTTTCCTCACATCCCAATCATTGACGAGGTTTCTCACTCCCTTGAACGCAGCCAAACTGAAGGGCGCAGCCAAACGCTGAAAGCGTTTCGTCAATGGGTCCACAGCCTTTCTTAATGCAGGGTCGAGTAAGGTCTCTGCGGTCACTTTGAGCTTTGGCAACAATAATGACTGATCAAACTTAGAAGCACCTAGGAGAACATCTGTGGCACATTTAAGCGATCGCCGTCCCCAAAACATTACCGGAGATTTCTACGTTGACAGCTCTTGTATTGACTGCGATACCTGCCGCTGGATGACGCCTCAGGTTTTCAGCCGTGAAGGTGGACAATCTGCCGTTTACCATCAGCCTGTCACTGAAGAAGATCGCTTTCAGGCACTGCAGGCGCTGCTCGCTTGCCCTACTGCCTCCATTGGCACCGTGGATAAACCCACAGAGATCCGTCAGGTTCAGCACAGCTTTCCAATTTTGATTGAAGCGCCGGTTTATCATTGTGGCTATCATTCTGAGAAATCTTTTGGTGCAGCCAGCTACTTGATTCAGAGACCGGACGGGAACGTGTTGGTGGACTCACCTCGATTGACGCCACCTTTGGTGAAGCAGCTCGAAGCATTGGGAGGAGTTCGCTACCTTTACCTGACTCACAGAGATGATGTGGCCGATCATGAAAAATTTCGAGCGCGGTTTGGATGCGATCGCATCCTCCACCAAGACGACATCACTGCAGGCACCCAAGCCGTTGAAATCCAGCTATCAGGCCAGGAACCCTTTGAGTTAGCCTCTGACTTACAAATTATTCCGGTTCCCGGCCACACCAAAGGCCATACCGTATTGCTCTATAAAAATAAGTTCCTATTTACCGGAGATCATCTCGCTTGGTCCCGTACCTTTGACCATCTCGTCGGATTTCATCGCGTTTGCTGGTACTCCTGGCCTCGGCAAATTGAATCGATGCAGCAGCTCTTAGACTATCGGTTCGAGTGGGTACTCCCCGGTCATGGCCGCCGCTACCATGCAGAACAGCAGCAGATGCAACGCCAGCTCCAGACCTGCATTGACTGGATGCTGACGGTTTAGGCTAAAGACCTATCGGCGACTGTCGTAAAACATCTGGTTCGAGTAGACGAATCGCTTCATAGGCATTTGCGATCGCACGTTTACCCCGCAGAAATCCGGTATTTGCACCTGGACAAATAAACTGTAAGGTCTCAGGTGTAAACCTAGCCTGAAGATTCTCTAGACTCCGAATTTGGCGCGGCCAGTGGAATGTTTTCGACGTGCGTAGGGGCATGGGCTGGCCTTGCTGATTGGGCAGTAGATGCCGTCCCGTGAACAGAACCGCCTCTCGTTTGTCATAGCAGCAGGCCGAACCGGGTGTATGACCGGGCGTCCACAATAGAGAGGTCTGCTCTGACAGCTCCAGCTTTTCGTAAAACGAGGTTACAGACAGATTGGGCAGCAGGTAAGCCTCTTGTTCTTGAATGGCAATTTCGCAGTCTAAATCTTTCTGCATCTTGGCGACATGGGCACCAATGCCCTGACGATGGGTGATCACAAGCCACTTCACAGGGCCGTGCGTCGCCAGAAACTCTCGGTTTTCTGGCGTCCAAGCCGGACAATCAACCAGGATGTTCCAGGGATTGCCTACAATGAGGTATGCGGTTCCCCCCAATGTTTCTCGATTGGGAGAGAAGGCAAACACTGAATTTAGAATTTGCTGTGGTGGTTTGCTCACGATGGCTGTTGACCGCCTCTGTTGAATGCGTCCCAAACTTTATCACACTGCATGATCTGGCTTTCTCTACTTTTGTTAGGCTTACTGCTGTACTTCATCGTTAAATACAGCGTTGTCTATGTCACCCACACGCCATGGTGGTTACTGTGGGGCATTCTAATGGCTCCTGCGGTACTGATGGCAACCTGGGCTTCAACGATGGGAACCGAAGAACCGATTCCCCCGCCCCTAGTGATTGCCGCTTTTGTAATCAGCTCGGTGCTTTATATTTCTCTTGTCCGCATGAATCCCAAGCAACCCGCCTCTGCTAAAACGCCTCCGTCTCCCCCTACATCCCCTGCGCTCTTGTCTTTGACCAAGGACGAAGACAGTCAACTGCGCGTCTGTTTTCCTTGGTCGATCTACTTTTTGCAAGAGGTAGAGTGCAAACCCCAGGCCATTATTTGTCGAGGCCAACTCCGCGCTGAATCAAAGCTGGCCTACGAAACGGTTCGCGATAATGTACAGACCCAGTTTGGCGATCGCTACCTAGTCCTTTTTCAAATCGGCGCAAAAGATCAGCCCTTCTTTGCCCTAGTGCCGAATCCAAACCACGATCGCCCCCAGAAAAAACTCACCTATCCCGGTCTTGCCCTGGGACTTTTGGCGTTAACCCTAGTGACCACAACCTTTGCTGGGACAGAACTGGTGAAGACGGAACTCAGCAATCAGGTCGCAACCAACCCTCAAGTGCTGTGGGCCGGTATACCCTATGCAATAGCAATTCTATTCATTCTCGGCGTTCATGAATTCGGCCATTATTTGACGGCTCGTTACTACAAAATTAAAGCAACGCTGCCCTACTTTATCCCGCTCCCGTTTTCATTTGGTACCTTCGGAGCCTTCATTCAGATGAAATCTCCCATGCCCAATCGAGTGGCGCTGTTCGACGTAGGCATTGCTGGCCCTATGGCAGGGTTGGTGGTGACCCTACCGCTCTTGGTTTGGGGACTCTTAAATTCTTCACTGACGGGTCTACCGGCCAAGCCAAACGTCTTAGATCTGCACGCCTTTAACCCCAGCGTTTCGGTGTTGTTTGCCCTGATTAGCAAAGCTGTTTTTCAGGCAGACTTAACCATGGCTCAGGTCATTGATCTGCATCCGGTTGCCATTGCAGGCTGGCTCGGCTTAATTGTGACGGCGTTCAATTTAATGCCCATTGGTCAACTAGACGGTGGGCATATTGTTCATGCTATGTTCGGGCACCGCCAAGGCATCCTGATCGGCCAAATTGCGCGGCTGCTCATTTTACTGCTGTCTTTAATCCAGCCCCTGCTGCTGGTGTGGGCCTTTATCTTGCTGTGGTTCCCGGTTGCCGATCAGCCTGCCCTCAACGACGTGAGCGAACTCGACAATCGCCGTGACTTTTTGGGGCTAGTGGCGTTGGGCATCATGCTGCTGATCATTTTGCCCCTTCCCCACAGCATTGCTCACCTTCTACTAGAGATGGGCTAGTAGCCACTAATCCTGCGGCAAGCTGTTGCTCTAGCCATGCCACTAAATCCGCCAAAACTTCTGGATAATTAATATCGATGTAGAGATCGTGGTAGGACTCTGGGTAAAGGTAATACTCTTTGTTGGCAAATGTCGCTTGCTCGAAGAAGGCCTGACTGCTGGAGGGGAGAGCGATGCGATCGCCACCACCATGCATCATGAGTAGCGGAGTCTGTAAATTGCTGGCGTGCTCAAGAACCCACTCAGCCGTTTTAGAAAATTCAGTGACCATTCTGGCGGTGCCTTGGTAATGCCGCAGCGGATCGGTGAGCAACTCCTCCATCACGGTCTGATCGCGACTGCCGAGACAGGGATCGAGTCCTGACCGGAGCGTAAATCGCGGCCAAATTTTGGAGAGCAAATTTCCTAGCAGCTTTTGAAGGGGCGGAATCGAATTATCGATGGGTAGGCTGCTCACAATTACCCCCTGCAGTGGTCTCGGGGTCCGCAATACATAATCAAGGACAATCATTGCGCCCAGGCTGTGCCCCAGCAAAAAACAGGGCAGATTGCCGTGCCGGTTTTGCACAAGGGCAAGAAAGCAATCTAGATCTTGGCGAAATTCTGACCAAGCATTAATATAGGCTCGCTGTCCCGGCGAACGGCCATGCCCGCGCAGATCAAAGGCATACACGCCATAGCCTTTTGGGACTAAGGCCTGGACCACGGTGTCGTGACGACTGCTGTGAGCACCGAGGCCATGGACAATAACAAAGGTGGCGCGTACGTCTGAGGGGTGCCAAGCTTGATAGTAAAGGGGTAAGTTTCCAGCGCCTAAAAAGGTTCCTTCGCGGTGGTGCATAGCATTATCGGTATCTCTTCTTGCTATCCTAGCAGTCCTCAACGGGGCTGATTCTTTGTTGAGTGCCCCTCTCTCCACTGTCATAACGCTGTGACTGAGCCTTACAATATCGAAGAAGTCTATTTATTGAAGTCATCGCCATGGCCGTCAAGAAGGGAAGCTTTGTCAGCATCATCCGAGATAAATTTGAAGGAAGTGTTGAGGCACTCGCCAGCGATAAACGCCTGCCGCCCTATGTGTTTGAGGGCACCGGTGAGGTGGTCGAGCTTAAAGGAGACTATGCTCAGGTCAAGTTTCTCGTGCCAACACCGAATGTTTGGCTTCGCATCGACCAGCTCGAAGCGGCAAAGAAATAGCAATGCCTAATCTAACGGGAGCAGCCCAAGTGACCATCATTGGCTCTGGCAATGTAGGCAGCACCCTGGGCCAGCGCATCGTTGAAAAGAATATCGCTGATGTTGTTCTTTTAGATATTGACCCCGGTCGTCCCCAGGGTTTGGCCCTTGACCTCATGGAGGCCCGTGGTGTCGAATCTCACGATCGCTTAATCATCGGTACGGCGGACTATGTCGATACTAAAAACTCTGATGTGGTGGTGGTTACGGCAGGGTTAGCCCGTAAACCCGGCATGAGTCGAGATGATTTGCTCAAGGCCAATGCCAAAATTGTGACGGCGGTGGTCAAAGATGCGATCGCACAGTCCCCCAACGCGATCTTACTGATCGTGACCAACCCCTTAGACGTGATGACCTACCTCGCATGGCAGGCCAGCGGGTTATCCCCTGAACGGGTCGTCGGTATGGCAGGTGTTTTAGACGCCGCCCGCTTTGAAACCTTTATCGCCATGGAGCTGAAGGTATCCATCGGCAATGTTCACGCGATGGTGTTGGGGGGGCACGGAGACTTAATGGTGCCCATCCCGAGATACACCACTGTCAGCGGAATTCCCATCACTGAGCTAATGGATTCTGAGACGATTGCGCGACTAGTGCAGCGCACCCGCAACGGTGGGGCTGAGATCGTGAGCCTCATGCAAGCGGGCAGCGCCTATTTTGCCCCCGCATCTTCTGCCAGCCTGATGGTGGAATCGATTCTGTCCAATCGCTCTCGCATCCTACCGGCAGCAGCTTACCTACAGGGCCAGTATGGCCTGTCAGATATTTTTCTAGGTGTCCCCACTTGTCTCGGACGCCAAGGCGTTTCTAAGGTTTTAGAACTTGATTTAACCCCAGATGAGCAGCAGGCGCTCCATACTTCAGCTCAATCAGTGCGGCAAAACATTGAGGCCGCTCAGGCGTTGCTCACCTAGTTATATCGACCGGCCAGATAGTTGAGAATACCTTGGGCAATGGATTGGGCCATGCGCGATCGCCAAGCAGGATTTCGCAGTCGAGCGTTATCCTCAGCCCCTGTTAAAAAGCCTGTTTCTACCAGCACTGAAGGCATCGAAGACTTACGAATCACATAGAACCGTGCAGCTTTTACGCCGCGACTGCCCATACTAATATTTCGCAAAATAGTATTGTGAATCGTTCGAGCTAAGACTGAACCGGCGCTGGCACCCGGCGCATGGAAGGTTTCTAGGCCATTTATATCAGGGCGACTGAGGCTAATGGCATTGGCATGAATACTGACAAACAAATTGGCCCGAGCGCTCTCGGCATAGTCAACCCGACCCTGGAGACTCACAAAGGTTTCATCTCTGCGGGTCATCCGAACGGCAACCCCCGCCTGCTGCAGTAGCTGTGCTACCTGCGTTGACATCTCAAGGACAACATCGGTTTCACGCAGCCCGCCAATGCCAATGGCCCCTGGATCCTTACCGCCATGTCCAGGATCAATCATCACCACCGGTTGCCCTTGGACCCGAGGTAAAGGTGTCGACGGGGATTGACTAATAGAAGAACTTCCGATGGTACGGGGGATTGGAGCCGTTTCTCCAGCCCGAGCCAACTGCACTAACAAAGACTGAGTATCAAGTTGCTGCACCCCCCGGACTCGAACGCCGGAGGCTGGACTCGCCAGAATCGTGACGGTGGTCGGATCTTGCTGTAGAACTCGTATATTAGACAGGTAGCTACCGTAACCCACCTGAGGCGTGCGGATCCCTTGCGCTAACTGCGCTCCTCGAATAGTGACCCGATAGGTAGAACCTTCCCAGCCTTGGGTGTAGGACAGCCGCCCACTGGCTCGAATCAACAGTTGATTCCCGCCTAAGTCAATGCTGTTAATCGTTGCTAGCCCTCCTCGATCAGCAGCATAGGTGGGGCGCTGAGGCTGGGTACGAGGTACCAGACTCGTCGTTGAGCGGGGCAGCTGACTGCTAGCAATCCGCCGCTTCGGCGATAGAATAATGCCTCGACTGACGCTCGCTCGCCACCCTCGACTCGCGGGATCGACCTTTAGGGTAATACTCACCATCCGGGCTTTGGGGCCATCCTGCAGTGTGATAGATTCCACGCCGTGGTAGGTGGTTGAAAAGACTTTTTGCCGCAGTTCTTCAGTAAAGGCGGCATTACTCACCTCTAATGAGACCGTTCGATTATCCCTGCTGTTTCGGATCTTAACGTCAGGATTGGCACCGGTTGTCTTCAGAAAAAAACCATCTTGGGTCACCACCAAGTCACGAATGGCAGTTAGATTGGCCGCAATGACAGTGGCGTCTGTCTTAACATCAGGATTTTCTGTTTTGGTCGCCGTAATCAGGGGGGCAGCGGTGGTGACCGTTGTTCTATCTTCTGTGTCAGCGTCTTCCTGGACTGATGATTTCGGCTCAATAGTCTTGATAACGGTAGACGGATTAGACGATGAGAGCGGCTCCGGTTGGTTCGGTAGCAAGGTAGAGCCGGGTTCCCAGGGCTGTGGTTCAGGAAGCTGAATTGACCAGTTGGTGGGTGAATCACCCTGCACTTTAACTTGCGCCGGATCAACCACGTATCCGGGGGCAAGTTCTACAACAATGCGGGCAGTTTGGTTGTCAAACTGCCCCACCCGAACGCTGCGAACCGTGACGCCAACATTCTGATTGACGGTAGGACGCGATAGCACGATGCCGGGTAGATCGACAACCAGACGAGTCGGATCAGGAATGAGCTGTACCCGAGGACTAACGGCTTGATCGGTTGTAAATTGGAGCTGATTCTGGCTCTGATCAAAGCGCCAGGATTCGAGTTGGGCTGCATCAACAGGAACACACCAGAGTAAGCCACCCCACACAGGCAATAACCACGCCCGTCGCTTAATGCTATTCACCTGAATTATCTGTCCCATGAACTCTCTCCAATGTTAACCATTCCCCCTCCTGGTTGATATGGGCCGAAAGCATCGCCCTTCAAGCAGCATAGAGACACGACACAATGCCCGCACCCCACTGCAGCCTTGGGACGCAGAAAGCCGCTAATAAGTTTCTGGGCTATGCCTGCTATCTACGGGTCTTGCTGGGCCTCATCTGCTTCTGCGGCGACTGCGACAGGATCCATTGAACCCGACGTTATGGTACCCGCAGCCTCAAGTTCTGGTTCAGGGTCATTAAACACAATTCGCAGAAAGGGAGGTGCAATGAATGTGGTCAAGATTACCATGACAATGATGGCCGCTTCTAAAGGACGAGATAATGCCCCGCTGGCCGAACCAACCCCTGCAAACACTAAGCCTACTTCACCCCTCGGAATCATGCCAACACCAATGGCTAATCGGTTCAGGTCGGGCTTCCCAACAACGGTAAGGCCAGTAATGACCTTGCCCACAATTGCCACCACAATTAAGAAGGCCGCAATAATGAGTCCTTCTCGGTTCTCGGGCACCAGTGGGTTAAGAACGCTGACATCCGTTCTGGCCCCAACACAGACAAAAAAGATAGGGACGAACATGTCTGCGATGGGTAGCACCTGTTCTTCAAGTTCTTGACGCTTCTCTGTTTCGGCCAACACTAAGCCTGCGGTAAAGGCTCCTAAAATCGCCTCTAGATGGATTGCCGTGGCGATGTAGGCCAAGATAAAGGCAAAGATTAAAGAGGCAATCAGTAAGCTTCCGCGTGTATTAAGGCGATCTACGAGGGCGGTGAAGTAGGGACTTAAGAAGCGTCCTAAAACAATAGACCCCACCAGAAAGACAACCGAGCTAATCACCAAGTAAATGATGTTGTTGATCTCAATCTCACCCGTTTTAGCAAGGCTAGCGACAACGGCCAATACGATGATGCCGAGGACATCGTCTAAGACCGCAGCTCCAATGATAATTTGCCCTTCTTCAGACGAGAGCTGCTGAATCTCTGCCAATACCTTTGCCGTGATGCCAATGCTGGTGGCGGTCAGAGCGGCCCCGGCGAAAATGGCCGGAATCGCGGCCATATGAAAGAGATAGATGAGTCCGAGAGTACCTGCGACAAACGGAGCGACTACCCCAACGACGGCAACCACTGCGGCTTGGGGTCCAACTCGGATCAGTTCTTTGAGATCGGACTCTAAGCCAATCTCGAACAGCAAAATAATGACACCCAACTCAGCGAGGACTGAAATGACTTCGCTGTAGCTCGCCGCAATGGAAAAAGTGGCTTCAGCAGGGGTGCCGGTGGTGGTTTGCAGCAGCGTCTGCAAAATAGAGG
>JBAUJD010000968.1:0-3389 GCA_049683515.1 Thermosynechococcaceae cyanobacterium
GCGCTAACGGGAAAATAAGGGTTTCAGCCGTTTGAATTGACTTTTCATACATCCTCTAAGAACAACGAGTTTATCCATGTTTTAGGCGGCTAACCCAATCATTGAAAAGTCCCCTGATTAAGTTTGCCAGAATTAGCCACTCGACCATAGGATTAAACGATTCACTTTGAGAGCCATCGAATGCGGCGCGACCCGATTTTTTATCAAATGTTTCAGAGATCGCCCCAATTACTCTTTGACCTGGTTGGAGATTTCCCTGCAAACGCTGCTGAGTATCGGTTTGATTCAGTCGCCGTCAAGGAGCCGAGGTTTGAAATTGATGGGGTCTTTCTACCGCCAGAATCTGAGCCAGGTACAGTTTTCTTTTGCGAAGTACAGTTTCAAAAAGACGAGGAACTGTACGAACGCTTGTTTGGTGAGTCGCTTCTGTATTTCTATCGAAATAGTGCGAGGTTTTCGGATTGGCAAGCGGTGGTGATTTATCCGTCGCGCAGCACTGAACAAAGCAAGGTGTATCCTCATCGATCGCTACTTAATGGTGAGCAAGTGCATCGGATCTACCTGGATGAGTTGGGGGATGTGCGATCATTGCCTGTTCCGATTGCGGCGACAGTGTTGACGATTGTTGATGAGGCCGAAGCGCCATCCGTGGCGAGGTTGCTGCTAGAGCGCGCCGAACAAGCAGCGTTCACAGCGAGAGAGAAACGAGACATAATAGATATCGTGACCTCGATTATGGTGTACAAGTTTGCAACGCTCAGTCAAACAGAGGTGAGAGAAATGTTGGGATTAAATTTAACCGAAGAGCCACGGGCCATTCGGGAAGCCAAGGAAGAAGGACGCGAAGAAGGACGCGAAGAAGGACGCGAAGTGGAAGCGATCTCCCTTATCACTCGCCTATTGACCCGCCGTCTGCAGCAAGAGCTATCTGAAGAGGTACGCTCTCATCTTTCAACCCTACCCTTACCTGTCCTCGAAGATCTCAGTGAAGCTTTGCTCGATTTTTCAAGTCTGTCTGATTTAGAAACTTGGCTGACCGAGCATATCAAGAGTGTTGTCTGATCGACTTGAGTCTATCCTACTGAAAATGCGTCTCAAGCCATTCTCAAGCCTTCATAATCATGCTTGATCTCTTAATTGAACCGCTGCAGTACAGCTTTATGCAGCGATCGCTTCTCACCGCTATCCTCGTCGGTATTGTCTGCGCCACTGTGGGCAGTTATCTGATGGTGCAGCGTTTGGCGCTATTGGGTGATGCCATTAGCCATTCAGTGTTGCCGGGGGTTGCGATCGCATTTATCCTAAACTTCGACATCTTCCTCGGTGCCTTTATTGCTGGGGTGTTTAGCACTGTAGTGATTACCTGGATTAGGACGCGATCTCAAATCAAAGAAGATGCCGCCATGGGGATTGTCTTCTCAGCTTTTTTTGCTCTCGGAATCACGCTGATTACCATTGTTCAAAAAGATACCAAGATCGACCTCAACCACTTTCTGTTTGGGAATATTCTCAGCGTCACTCAGCAAGAAGTGATTAATACTCTCGTCATTACCGTCATCGTATTGACCGTGATTGTGCTGCTCTACAAAGAGCTAATGTTTTACACATTCGATCCAATTGGTGCCCAAGCCAGCGGCCTACCGACGAATCTGCTTAACTTTGGCCTCATGATTTTAATCGCCCTCACCATTGTGGCTAGCCTCAAAGCCGTCGGCGTTATTTTGGTCCTAGCGATGTTGATTACCCCTGGAGCCACCGCCTATTTGCTTGTGAACCGGCTTCATAACATGATGTTTTTGGGGGCCGTATTGGGCGTCTTTTCTAGCATTACTGGCATGTATCTGAGCTACTACTACAACCTGCCCTCTGGACCTGCGATCGTATTGGTTGCCTTTAGCTTATTCATGCTCGCGCTCTGCTTTAGCCCCACCCAAGGGATCTTCACGCAGCCCCGCTCAGCTCCTGTCCAGTTTCAAATGTGGCGAGAAATCAAAGGACTCTTTAAGTAGCGCGATACAGCTTTGATACTGTCATAACAGTATCAAAGCTGTATCGTTCAAAACCACTTCGTTTCCGGGCCTACTTCAAGCAAGTAGTCAAAGTTACCGGTCCCGACAGTCTCGGTGAGAGTCTTCATAATCTTGACTGAATTATCGCGAGGGCCACAAATATAGAAGGGCTTACCGTCTCGACCGCATTCAATACGATCCTTTCCACTCCACGATCCCAAATAGGGGCGAGTCTTCTCAAAATCTTGGTGGGGCTGGAAACCTAAGTTTTCTGCATAGTCCAGCGCACTAAACACCACGGTCTGCGCCTGAGATAAAGTAATGTTCTGGGGTTCGCCACTGTGGGCTTCATAAACCGTTGAAATAAACCGTTTATAGGCGAGGCTATCGAGCTTGCGGGGACCGATGGTATTTTTTATCCCTAAACACCAGTAATCCACCAGATAGGTGCAGATCAGGAAGTCGTTATATTTAGCGGCTCGAACCACCAGAACAGTGGTTAGTCCTCCACCCGCCCAGGGTGCAAGACCATGATTGCTTTCAGCTTTGATTCCAAAAAACGCATGAGCTTCCTCGCTATTGATCCAACATTCAACGATGGGTTCAAGCTCTCCTGACTCAGCTCGGGCTAATTCTCGCTGCTGAGTCTCTTCCCGCACAAATGTAGTCACTTCTGCAACCCTCAACCCAAGCTTCCGGGCAATCTGTTTGGGCGTTAGATTTAAGGTCCGGAGTCGTAGGATTTCTTGCTCCTGCTCTTGCTGCATCCTGATATTCCTCCATTCAATACGCTTCATTGTCTCAATCCATGCCCCTCTAACAAAGCTAAGTAGATCGCAGAACATGGAGGCTTAACATAATGTTAAGATTGTATACATTAAAATTATTTTTACTGCACCCAAGTTACAGGCAACTTTGGAGAATAAATTTTGACTCAGGCTCTCTCCCAGGCCAGCGTTAGGCAACCCACCCTTAAACATGCCGCTCCTCTTAAGGTGATTGCCTTGGGCGATAGCCTCATCTATGGCTTTGGCGACCCGGTCGGGGGTGGCTGGGTCGATCGGCTCCGCCGCCAATGGATGCAGGCCGAGGGACCGATTCTCTACAACTTAGGCGTTCGCGGCGATACGGTTCGCCATGTTGCACAGCGTTTAGAGAGTGAGTTTCGCCATCGGGGTGAACTGCGTCATCAAGTGCCTGATCGCATTATTTTGTCTGTTGGCGTCAATGATTCTGCTCGCTTAGGTCGGCCAGATGGTCGCAATATGACGCCATTTCCAGAGTTCCAAACGCGCTTAGCAGACCTATTAGATCGAGCGAGTCAGCTTTGTCCGGTCAGCTTTGTCGGTATGGTGCCCGTAGACGAAGCCAAAATGCCGT
>JBAUJD010000969.1:0-2028 GCA_049683515.1 Thermosynechococcaceae cyanobacterium
GACGTAGCCCATGCCACAAGTCACCCTCAAAATCCGGCCAGGTTTCAAAGCCAAACCCCTCTCGATACAGCCCTGGAGCACGGTTGAGGGCGATCATCCCAGCTTCTAGGGGCAGGGTGCCAGAGCCACAGAGCGGGTCCATGAAGGCCAGTTCGGGCTGCCAGCCACTCATCTGGATCAGTGCCGCCGCTAGCGATTCTTTCAAAGGGGCTGTGCCTACAGCGGGCCGATAGCCGCGACGATGGAGGCTAGAGCCAGAGCTATCGAGACTGACGGTGCAGCGATCTTGGTTGATATGCACGTTCACGAGTACATCAGGATCTTGGGGATCTACGTACGAGCGTTCGCCCCACTGCTGCTGCTGATCGACAATGGCGTTTTTAACCTGGAGCGCCGTGAAGTGGGTGTGGTTAAGCTGTTCGCTTTTTCCGGTGGCCTTCACTGCGAGGGTATGGTCGGGGGTGAGGTGCTTGCGCCAGTCAATAGCCTGAACGCCGCGATAGAGATCTTGGGCATCTTGGCAAGGAAACTCGCTCAGCTTTTGCAAAATGCGAAAGGGAAGTCTGGCCCATAGGTTGAGGTGGTAGAGCAACTTGCGATCGCCCTCAAAGGCCACGCCACAGAACCCTGGTTCTACAGCATGCGCCCCTAGTTTTTCTAGCTCTTGGACCGCGAATAGCTCTAAGCCGCGAGCAACGGTGGCAAAGTATTGATTCAAAATGGGTTCACTTAAGCGTTTGCGGCCAACTCTGCCAGTTGAGCCTGCTGATCTTTGGCAACACAGGCTTCGAGAATCAAATCAATATCACCCTCTAAGACCTTCTCTAACGGAAAGTTATTGCCAAGGCGATGATCAGTGGCGCGGTTGTCCTTGTAGTTATAGGTGCGGATTTTCTCCGAGCGCGACCCGGTCCCCACCTGAGATCGGCGCAAATCAGTGATGGTGTCCTGCTGCTCCTGCATCTGCATCTCGTAAAGTTTGGCCCGCAAAATTTGCATGGCCCGCTCTTTGTTCTTGAGTTGCGATCGCTCCTCCGTACAAAAAACGCGAATCCCCGTCGGTTTATGGAACAGATCCGCCGCCGTTTCAACCTTGTTGACGTTCTGGCCTCCCGCGCCGCCAGACCGAGCCGTGGACATCTCAATATCTTTGGGGTCAATTTTGACCTCAACCTCATCCACTTCCGGCATCACCGCCACCGTCGCCGTAGAGGTATGCACCCGTCCCTGGGTCTCGGTCAGTGGCACCCGCTGCACCCGATGGACCCCCGCTTCATACTTGAGCTTGCTGTAAACGCGATCGCCCTGAATTTCGAGAATGGCCTCCTTGAAGCCTCCCATTTCACCCAGGGACTCACTGAGTAACTTCACGCGCCAGCGTTGGCTTTCAGCATACTTGGAATAAATGCGGACTAAATCTCCCGCCCAGATACTGGCCTCATCACCGCCCGTCCCCGCTCGAATCTCTAGCATGATGTTTTTGTCATCATTGGGGTCGCGGGGCAGTAGCAGCACCTTGAGACGCTCTTCAATCTGCTGAACGGTTCCGGTCAGTTCAGTCACCTCCAGTACCGCCATTTCCTTTAACTCTGGATCTTCGCTGCTGTCCTTGGCAATTTGTTGAGCACCGACCAGCTCTTCCTGCGCTTGTTTCCAATTCTCAAAGGTGGTCACGGTTTCTTCTAAAGAGGCACGGGTCGTCGCCACCCGCTGAAACTCACCGGGATCGGTTGCCACCTCAGGATCTGCCAAACGACGGGTCAACTCATGGAAGGTTTCCTCCACCGATTTGAGCTTTTCAATTAAATAGGCTTCAGCCATACATCAACGCCAATCTCGAATGCTTTGATCCGCAACTAAGAGCAGTTTTGCCTAGCATGAACCGTAATGGGCATTGTTCTAATACCACTACGTCCCCTATAAATCAGCTTTTAGTCCGGACTCTAGTGTAGCGGATCCGCTGTATTGCACCTCATCCTGAAACTTTGTTGAAATAGGGCTGGCCTAAAATCTCGTCTCCCCCTAAAC
>JBAUJD010000970.1:0-2237 GCA_049683515.1 Thermosynechococcaceae cyanobacterium
GTGCGAGTCTTTATTGAGTTTCTCCAGCAGTTTATCGGCGGAGACAAGACACCGTATGTGTGAAGCAGGAAACAACCGCCTTATCTTCGCAGTAGTTGTGAGGATCAGGCGGTCAAAAAACTGAAGCTAGGACAATCTAGCTCACTCGGACCGGGCTAGAAACATGTTCATGAATGATGACCCAGCGTCCATCTTGCTTTTCCCAAACCATCGAAGCAAGCGTCACCTTTCTGCCAAAGTAAAGGTCTTTATCGAATTTATGGCACAACTAGCAGAGGACTTGCGCCAGCAAGGCTTCATTCTTTAGAGGAACGCTTGGTCAAAGTTCTCTCAATGTTTGATTCTGTCACATCATCAAAAACATACCATACCAAATGGTATGCTTTGATAGAAGCATCAATGGAGAAAGATTATGAATGGATTCCTTTTGGCTGCTGCCGTCGTATCTCTTGTTACTTTTCTAGTGCATCTATTTGCCGGGGGTCGCGAGGTCGTCAATCCACTCCTAAACGCTTCAGATCTTCTAGAGGTTTCAAAATTGACAACGTATTACTGTTGGCATATTGTCACCTTTGTCTTACTAACAATGGCCTGCGCCTACGGCTATGCTGCTTTTGTTCAACTCGATTCTGCTCTGGTAGTAGTTATGACTGGTATTGCTGCCGCTTGTACAATCCTGAGCGTTGGACTTATTGTGGCACGCAACCTTAATCCTCTTGAGTATCCTCAGTGGATGCTTCTTGGCCCCATCGCTATACTTGGAACACTAGGGCTAACTTTGGCATGAAGGCTCAACGGCTCGCTCGCCAAGACTGGCTTGAGATTGGTCTACAGCTCCTCAGCACCGATGGAGAAAAAGCGTTAACCCTTGAGCGGCTTTGTCAGGCTGCTGAGCGAACGAAAGGATCTTTCTATCACCACTTCAAGAGCCATGATGACTTTGTGGTTGCTCTGCTCACCTACTGGCAATTTGAGTATACAGACCAAATTATTGCGACCGTTGAACAACTGGAAGATGTGAATGAGCGCCGTCGAAAGTTAGATTACTTGGCAGCAAGCATCGATAGCCGTCTTGAAAGAGAGATTCGCAACTGGTCAGGCGTAGATGAACGGGTCCAGCAAATCCTGCAGCGTGTTGATGAAGAAAGAATTCAGTATTTAGTGACTTTAATCTGTGAGCTGGGGCAACCGGACCCAGACGTTGCCTACGAGCTGGCAATCATCGAATACGCTACTTTTGTCGGACTCCAGCAACTCTTTCCTCAATCTGAATCACATTGGATAGAGCGACTCTTTAATCGTGTAACCCAACTAATTTCTTCACTAAATAGGTGAAGAGTTAGGCTGAAATAGATCTGCGAAGGTAGGAGGGGCGACGGTAAAACATGCACATTACAATCTTAGCCATCGGTTCTCGTGGCGACGTTCAACCCTTTGTCGCGCTGGGTGTGGGCCTCAAGCAAGCTGGATATCAGGTTCGACTGGGCAACTCACGCCACCTTCAGGCCACGAGTCTATGACAGTTGATCAGCTTGCTACGGCTATTCTCAAAGCCATCAATGATTCAGAGATGCGCGATCGCGCTGCTGCACTCGGCGAGAAAATTCGTTCAGAAAATGGTGTTGCACGAGCGGTAAACATCATCGAGAGAACGGTTCGAGGTGAGCTTTAAGATCAGGGAGTCGCTAACGCTCTGTTCCAACTCGGAGCATCGGTGTGAACCTGTAGGGCAATTACATGCCCACTCCGCACCGTCCATGCGTGGACAAAACCAATATCGATAGCCCGTCCCGTCATTGCAGTGCCAATATAGCGGCCAATGACCGTGACAACATCAGTCCCTGAAAGATACTCACTGATCTGCGCCTGAATATTCGGCACGTACGTCATTTTGAGCTGCTTCCAAACGCCGTTCACAAATGCATCCCTGCCTTTATAAAACGGATCTTGATGCGGCAATCCTGGCGTAATGTAAAAATCGGCATCGGGATCAAGATGACCCGCCGCCCGCTGCATATCTCTTGCAGCGATCGCAGCATACAGATCTTCAATTACATTTCTCGGAGTTTGCATAGGACTCTTCTCTCCATACAGTGATGTATGGTAAAACCATAGTCATATCGTCTCGAAATATCAATACACTACTGTATGGGAAAAGAATCAACGCCCAAGTTGGGTCGGCAAGACTGGCTAGCAACTGGATTGCAAGTCTTGATAGAGAAAGGGATTGATGCCGT
>JBAUJD010000971.1:0-6298 GCA_049683515.1 Thermosynechococcaceae cyanobacterium
TGAAGATAGTCCATCAGTATTATGAATCTGCGTGTGGTAGTTTCAGAACTTCAGATCTCGCGCATAGCTGATGGTTTATTTGCAGATCTCAGTACTAGGCTGTTCAGAAAGCCACTTTACCTGACCGTTTTCGTAGATTGCCTCGTAGCTTTTCAACATGGTTTTCTCTTCCAGTTTCTATGGGAACGAATGGCAAGCTTTGACCATAGCCCCTACCTGATCAAACAAAGTTGTCTTGGCCTCATCTTTCTACCGTATGGTACAGCGACATATGTCTGTTCTAACGCTGATAGCTAGCAGCCGATAACACTGATGGGCTTGCCCCTATCGTTGACTAAAGGGTTTAAGGTTAAATCAGTCGCTTTGCAAGAACCGCCCAATGATAGTTGCAACCCGTTTGAGAATCGGTGAAGTCTTTAAGCGAACCGGAATCACGGTGGGGGCATTACGCTACTACGAAAGCCTAGGCTTACTGAAGTCAGACCGGGGAGACAACGGCTATCGCTATTACTCTGAAGACGCTGTGCAGCAGGTGCAGTTTATTAAAAAGGCTCAGGCTCTCGGCTTTTCTCTAGAAGACATCCATGAGGTGCTTCACGTTCACCAGCGGGGAGATGTGCCCTGCGAGTTTGTCCAGTCGCTGCTGCAGAACAAGATCGAACAGCTTGAGGCTCAAATTCAGAACATGATGGCCTTTAAATCAGAGCTAGAGGACTATCGCGATCGCTGGGCTACAACCCAACCCCGCCCCCAGCCAGGAGGGATTTGCCCGCTCATTGAAACGGTCTCTTTATAATTGTTCTGGTGTTGCTCGTCCATTAGAACGGATAGACAAACGGCGTAATGGCAACCGTGACCACACCATAGAGAAGATTTAGAGGAATGCCCACCCGCATAAAATCAGAAAACTTATAGCCCCCCGGACCGTAGACCATCATATTCGTTTGATAGCCAATCGGCGTGGCAAAGCTCGCCGAGGCCGCAATCATAATGCCAATCACAAAGGGCATGTAGCTCACGTCCATCTCCTTTGCTAGAGAAAAGGCAATAGGAAAAATCAGCGCCGCTGCTGCGTTATTCGTAATCACCTCGGTCAAGATCGTGGTCGTGGTCACAATGGCAGCTAACACCAGCCAGGGATTATTTCCCGCTAGGCTAACTAGGCTAATGGCAATGGTCTTGGCCGCTCCCGTAGAATCTAGCGCTTGCCCCAGGGCGAGGGCGGCTGCAATCACCAGCAAGACCGGCCACTCAATACTGCGAATCGCTTGGTTTGGGGAGCAGCAGCCAAAGACGAGCATCCCAACAGCGGCAAGAACAGCAGCCTGCAGCATCGTTAACAAACCCGTGGCTGCCAGGGCGACCATCATGAGCGTCAGACCCAAGGCCCATAGCGATCGCCCATGACGGAGCGGTTCTGAGTTAGGGATATCACTGATCAGATAAAAATCACGGGAGATGCGTCGCTCATTTAAGAAAGAAGGATGAGCTTCTAACAGCAAAGTATCACCGGCCTGAAGCCGAATATCGCCGACCTTGCCAGTCAAGCGATCTCCGTTCCGAGCCGCCGCCACAACGACAGCATTGTACTGGGTGCGGAACTGACCTTCGCGAATGGTCCGCCCCACCAACGGGCAGGTATTAGACACCACCGCCTCTAACAAGCACCGCTCACTGCGGGGCACATCTAGCTTCAAAACCTGATTGGTAGAGGGCTGCAGTCCATTGAGGCGCTGTAGATCCAGCACTGAATCCACAACGCCCACAAACAAAAGCTGATCGTCCCCCTGCAGAATTTCTGCGGGACTCACCGCCGGAAGCCGCTGGGTTCCCCGCTGAATCTCAGCTAAGTAGAGATCGGGCAGATGCCGCAGTCCTGCTTTTTCGACACTTTTGCCCACCATCGGACCCTCGGATACGACGACCATTTCGACGGTGGACTGCCGCAGGTCATCCGTTTCGCTCAAGCCCGGCTGACGGTTGGGGTGCAGCCACCCCTGCTTGACATACAAAAACAAAAAACCGGCGATGCCGCAGGGCAAACCCACTGCAGTAATGTCAAAGAGCTTCAGACCTGGTCCTTGGGTGGCATCTACTAATAGTCCATTCACGACCAAATTGGTACTGGTGCCAATTAGGGTAAACATGCCCCCAAAAATGGCTGCGTAGCTGAGGGGCAGCATCAGCTTAGAGGGGCTAAACCGTAGCTTGCGGCACCAGTCGTTGATGACGGGGATAAACATTGCCACCACAGGGGTGTTGTTGAGAAAGGCGCTCATGCCCATTACGGGCAGCATCATCCGTACCAGCGCCTGAGACTGGGTTTTGGGCAGGCCCAGCACCTGCTGAGAGACCCAATTAAGCGCCCCGGTTTGCTGAAGCCCGGTGGCAACGATGTACAGCACCGCCACGGTAATCATTCCAGAATTGCTAAAGCCAGAGAGGACGGCCTTTTCGTCTAGAACACCCGCTAGAAATAGCATTGCTGCCGCACCCAAGAACACAATCTCGGCAGGTAGTGGCGTTAGGGCATTTCCACAAAAAGCCGCCACCGTTGCCCCAAGGGCCAACCAGCCCTGCCAAGTAAACGCACTGGTGACCCAGCCACTGCGGAGGGATGCGATCGCAAAACTGATCCCCAGCCCTAGAGCAAGCCAAGCCAACCAATAGCGCTGCCTAGACTTTTGTGGCGCTTTAGATTTCGGTGGCTCTAGAGTGCGCGGCTGTGTCTTCATTCTGTAGCTCCTCGGCTTTTAAGCATGACTTCAAACGAAATCATATCTTGGATTGATTGAAAATGAAATACAAATGTTTTGAAAAACATATTCATCTGAATTCTGTGCGGCTTGCACTGCATGACACAATGGGGTTAGGCAACTATGTAGGACGCTTTTGGTGACTCAGCAAATCCAGCAATCTGTTTCGACCGTCGATGAAGTGGTCGTGCAACTCCGGCAAAATTTCTTGTTTCGAGACTGCAGCCTTGATCAGTTAGTGAATGGCCTGAGTGAGGCGCAGGGGCTACCAGAAAAGCTCTATTCGGGTCGCCCTATCTATACAGCCTATGAGCCAGACGTTTCTTTGGACTATCTGTATGCACTAGTTCAAGGTGGCCCAGTGATTGTGCGGAGCGCCCCCTTAGATCGGGTGATTGCCCTGACCTATCCGGGAGGGTGCTTCGGCATGTTTGACCTCGACTTTGGCGATGGGCTGGTCTATCGAGGGTTTCCGAGCTTGGTCGAAGCCTATAAAACGGCAGACGTAATCAAGATTCCCCAAGCGGTGATACAGAGGCTATACCAAGAGAGTTCGGTCTTTCAGCGGCGCTACAGACTGCTTGTAGAACTGCGCGAAAAGTTTCAATATCACCTGCTCAACTGCAGCACCTATCCACCCCAGGCAGTGGCAGCTTTGCTCAGAGCGCTGATCTACCAAGAACGAACCTTAGAGAATCAACCCGAAGACGGTATCTTTTGCTTCGATCTCTCGGTGGATATTATTGCCCGCGCCTGCCAGCTCAACCATCGCACTGTCGAACAGGTGCTCAAGGGCATGACGAAGGTGGGCCTTTTGCAAAAGAATAGTCAACCAGAGGTGTCTGGCGATCGCATTGAGGTCTGTGACCCAGAGGGGCTAAAGGGCGTTTACGGTGCCACCCGCGATAAGGTGGCTTGGTGGCCGTTGCGCTAGCAGACGGCTCTCTTTTGGCCTTTGCTGTTCATGAGCCTCTACCCACGGTTGAACCCTTGCAAACCCAAAGACAAAACGTTCTTGAACCCGTTGTACAAAACCCTCTTGCTCAAATCCTTGCATCATGCGGGTAACCGTCACTCTTGTTGCGCCGATGAGATCGGCAATGACTTGGTGGGTCAGTCGCATCGACACGATAGAACCATCCCCAGAAACGTGCCCAAACCGGTGGGCGAACCATGTCAATAACGTTTTTATCCGCATCCGCAGCGGGCCGTGACGAACCATGACTAGAATCTCGCTTTGATGAAGATGTGACCGCATGGCTTGGTCGAAAGCTGGGGAGTCGATCTCTAGCAATTGATGGACTTTGACATCGTAGAGGCATTCAATTTGGTACGGCTCCAGTCGTGTGAGCGGGTGGCCTACGATATCACCGGTTCCCCATAGTCCGATGGGGACGACCGAGCCGTCTGCATGAAAGGTAGAGATACAAACCATGCCCGCATCAATAGCCCAGAGCAGATCTTGCCCAGTCGGCAGATACTCTCGTTGCTTGAAGGTCTGAATCTTCGGGGGAGAGTAACCATCTTGCTGATAATCACTCTGTTTAGCGATAGGGCTCGCTAGGTACAGAGACGAGCTTTTATCTGTTTTGGTCGGCAACATGGTTATTCAACACAGAGAGGTTAGACGAATTATGGACTAGGTCTGCAACTCTGTTTAGAGGTGGGAGAGAGCATTTTGGGCGTTGCGATCGCAGGTCAACGGACAGGATGCAAACACCGTTGCAGATACCTGCTAGGCCCGACTATAGATAGGTCATGTGTCATAGATGTGTACAACCTGTGCCAATATTTGACGACTTGCTGCCGAGGGTAAAATGAAAGAGCAATGTTGAGATCAAGGTTAATCCTATGACAACCCGTCAACGCAGTTACAGCAAAGAAGAAATGGCTCAACGTGGACAAGAACGCTACCAAATTTTTGCCATTTTGAGCGCAAAGCCAAGTAGCTCAGGCTCACAGTTTACGGCATCTGGATTCTCTAAAATCTCAACTGCACCAGGCCGATAAACGTGAACTTGGCGACTCTTTCTGTCGATCAGTAATCCTAGCTGCACCCCGTTTTCAATATACTCAACCATCTTTGTCTGTAGCGTAGATAGCCGATCGCTACTCGACCGCAGCTCAATTACAAAATCAGGCACAATTGGCGCAAAAGAAGCCTGTTCCTCTGGTGACAGCGCGTTCCAGCGATCTGACTGAATCCAAGCTGTATCAGGAGAACGGGTCGCCCCATTGGGTAGCGTAAAGCCAGCGCTAGAATCAAAAACTTCTCCAGTCCCATAGGTTTCTGCCCAATTGAAGACCTGGGCAGAAATCTTGACGTTGCGGTTACCTGTATCAGAAAAGGCTGGGGGCATTACGATTACTTCTCCGTTGGCGTTCCGTTCAATTCTTAGGTCAGGGTTTGTCTGACAAAATTCACAGAACTGCTCGTAACTCATCTGCCGTGTGGGCATCAATGCAGAGAGATCAATGGGCAATGCCATTTTTTCAGAGGTCACCAAGAGGCTTGTCATGGGACTGCAGCACGATAGGGTTGATTATCTGCTCTCATTGTACGCTTGATAAAGTCTTGACCCTTAAGCTAGATCGCGACCGTTAGCTCGGCTCGAGGGCAAAAATTGTTACACTCCGGTCATCTCCACACAACTTGAGTGTTCAACTCATGGATCTGTTTCAACAGCTTAATATCAGGCTAGGCATAGATCCTGAGCTGCCAAGCAAGCTAATCGCCTCCGCTGTTGGCCTGTTGATTATCCTGGGTCTTCGCTGGCTGGCGCTGCGTTTGCTCAACCGCCGGGTCAAAGATCCGCGCATTCTCTATGGCTGGCGAAAGTGGATCGGCTATATCAGCTTTGGGTTTGCCATCTTTAGCGTCGGTCGGCCCTGGGTGCCTGAACTTCAAAATATCACCACCTTTCTGGGAATTGTGACGGCGGGTTTGGCGGTGGCCCTCAAGGAACCCATTGTCGATGTGGTGGGATGGTCCTTTATTTTGCTACGCCAACCCTTTCAGGTGGGCGATCGCATCCAAATCGGCGACCATGCCGGAGATGTCATCGATATTCGCGTCTTTCAATTTACGCTCATGGAAGTCGGCAACTGGGTGGCCGCCGATCAGAGTACGGGCCGCGTCATTCATGTGCCCAACGGCAAAATTTTCCAAGAGACCGTTGCCAACTATTCCCAGGGCTTTCAATACATCTGGAACGAGATTCCAGTCTTAGTCACCTTTGAGAGTGACTGGGAGCAGGCCAAACGCATTCTTCAAGACATCGCCAACCGAGATTCAGCGCACCTGAGCGACTCCGCCCAGTTTCGGCTTCGAGAAGCAGCCCAAAAATATATGATTGTCTACTCTAAACTGACCCCCACGGTTTACACCTCTGTACAGGACAGCGGTATTTTGCTCACCCTTCGCTACCTGTGCGAACCCCGACAACGTCGCACCACCGAGCAAACCATTTGGGAAGATATTCTGAGAGCCTTTGCGCAGATGGACAACATTGACTTTGCCTATTCCACCCAACGGTTGTCAC
>JBAUJD010000972.1:0-3754 GCA_049683515.1 Thermosynechococcaceae cyanobacterium
TTGCGATCGCAGGGCCAACGGTGGCAACAATTTTTGTACGGCGACGTGATTCTAACGAACTCATGAATGGCAGCTAGGGTCCCAAGTTAACATAGGCATTGAGGCGTATATTCATACGCGCTGTTTATCTAGTTTAGGGGCAGAGGTAGCCCCAGCGAATATTTCCCATCAATTCATTGCAAGAGGCCACTATACCAGAATGAAATTGAAGCTCACCACACGGGGGCACTACAGTGTCAAAGCCCTACTAGACCTAAGTCTGCAGCCTAACTATGGACCGGCCTCAGTGAGTGCGATCGCACAGAGGCAAACGCTACCGGCCCCCTACCTTGAAAAGCTGTTGATTGATCTGCGTCGAGCCGGACTGGTGCGATCGATACGCGGATCGCAGGGGGGCTATCAGCTTGCCAAAGCACCGGCCCAAATTTCGCTGGGGGCCGTTTTAGAGGCCGTCGGGGAATCGATTGAACCCTGGACCGTCGATGCAGCGGCACCGGCTGAAGACTGGGTCACGGCAAATCTCTGGCAGCGTCTTCATCAAAAGCTACAGGAAGCGCTGTGCAGTATTTCTCTTGAAGATCTCTATTTTGATGCCCGGAGTTGGCAAGCCGCCCAAGGCTCTGAGGCTAGTTTTGTGGTTTGAAACCGTAACTCTCAGCAATCAAAAAACAGCCGCGAACCGGCACCGCTGTCCTAAAGATTGAAGCAAAACCCAGAGCCGCAGCAGTCTAGCGCTGACGACGGGCGCGTAGAAGGACTGAACCAATCCCACCGGATAAACAGGCGGCTCCAAAGGCAATCATATGGGGAGGCAGCGCTGGCATCGAAGAAGAGGCATCACTGAGTTCACCGTAGGTAATGCTGTTGCCCTTGGCCTTAACGGGTATTGTCCAGCTATCCCAGTGACCGCCTTCGCCAATATCAATGGTCCAGTCTCCGGCCAGGGCGGGATCGGGCTTAAATTCATACTCGCCATTCTCATTGGTGTGAGACACCAGCCAAGGCTTATCTTCGTTATTAGGTGCCCAAATCGTGATCTTGGCATTGCGAAAGGGTTCACCCGACGTGAATTTGGTGGTGAACTTAATCCCAGAGTCACTCGTTTCAGTACTTTTGAGGTTCGGGGCAACGGGTTTGGGCAGTAGGTAATCCGTTTCAATAACGTGGGCTAGAGTCTTGGTTGGTAGCCCCAAAAGGGTCAACATCGCTAATGGAATCAAAAACTTAGCTGTCATTTCGTGATTTCCTCCCGTTTTTTCGCTGGCTGAATCTGTCTTTGACAATGAGCCTTATGTTACCGCGTCTAAGATAACCTAGCTGTTGGGCAGATTACCGCATTGAGTCACCTAATTGAAAGGATTTGATACCTTGGCATATCTTTAGACGCCTTTGATATTGACGGAAATTCTAGGCAATCGGTTCCATCACTCGTTTGACTGCTGCACGCAGCGCTCCTTAAGGCGACTCTTGAATTCGGCTTGGTCTGCAGATGACAACTCGATCAGACAAAATCGACCTGACTGCTGTCGCATCTGCTGTGCTGAAAACGTTAATTTCTCATCGCTGAGGGCGTCTGCCGTCGTGATGAGTAAGAGTCGCTGGGCCTGATTGAGGCGCTCTGGAATTTGACAGGCGTCTTCAAAGCGTTCAATGTGCGTTAAGCCGCTGTAAAAATTAAGGCTGGGGAGGCTGAGACCCAAGGTGGCGGTTATCTCGGTGGGTCGATTGATCGCCTTGAGCGTTTTGGCAACGGGAATGATTTGCCGATCTAGTGTTTGGGTATCAAGTACAGGCATCAGCCATTGAGCACTGGTGAAGCTGATGCAGCCGAAGGTAATGATGCCTATACTCACGACCCATGCGGCCTGTCGCTTGAGGATGACGGCTGCGACGGCTGCGATCGCAAATACTCCCACCCAGATCCAACGCAGATGAGCCGCTTCTAGACTCAGCAGAAGGTTAGGGTCGCCGAGGTTGCCTGTACTGATTGCGATCGCGAATGCTGCATAGCTAACGGCCATCAGTCCAGTTGCCCAAGGCCATCGATGCTGTGGCTGATCCCAAGCACGGGCTGATAGATAGGCAAAAGCGGGCAACCCTGGATAGAGATACCAAGAAAGCTTTGTCGCAGCCAAGCTCATAAAGATCAGCACCGTGAGTCCCCAGACCACCATGAACTGATCGAGGGGGCGAGTGGAACCCGACCAGCGCTGTCGAACCGTTTTCCAGATCGCGCTGGGGAGCTGAATGACCCAAGGAAAGAAAAAGAAGCACAGCGCTAAAAGATAGTAGTAGGGTGGCCCCCATTGATTTTGATTGACGCTCAAGAACCGACTCACATTGCTATCGCCAAAGAAGTAACGAATATAGTCCCAGCCGTTGGCTTGAATCACCAAGAAATACCAAGGACTCGCCAGTGTGCCAAAGACCAAAATGCCCCAGCCCCACGGAACTTGCTTTGCACGCTGCCGCCAGTTGCCAGTCCATAGGTAAAACAGAGGCAGAATCAAGAGGCACAGCAACAGTGCCAATGGCCCTTTTGCCAGAGTGGCGAGAGCAAGGCTACCAAAAGAGAAGAGATAGGCTGCTTTTTGCTGTTTTTGATCGGCCCAAAACCATAGGTAGAGGGCAAGGGTCATCAAAAACGCCATTAGCATGTCATGGAAGCCAATCCGGCCTAAGGCCCAGGTGAAGGGATTCGCGGCGAGAATTCCGGTTGTAAACAGGGCCAGTCGCCTTGTAGTAGTGGCGCTGAAAAAGAACCAAGTGGTGGTGAGAAGTGCGATCGCATTCACCGCAGAGGGCAGCCGCACTACCCACTCTTGGGGACCAAAGACTGTGAAGCCCAAGGCAATCAGCCAGTGCAGAAGAGCCGGCTTATCAAAATAAGGTTCGCCATTGTAGCTTGGCGTAATCCAGTCATGGGTGAGCCACATTTGACGGGCAATTTCGGCCTGCCTTGCTTCGGTGACATTGATGAGACTGTAGCCACCGAGGTTCCAGAGCAAAAAGAGCGAGCTGGCAATCAGGATGAGAACAGTCGTGGCTTGAAACCGGCGTTTTGAGAGCAAAGAAGGCACCTGACACAGTTTAGAAGGGGATCTCTATTATTAAATTCTTTAGGGTTGCCCTAGCCAAAGATGAAAAGTCTCTGAGTCGGAGATATCCCCCTGTCCTCACTCTAAGACTGTAGGCATAGTCCATTGAAATGGACTTTCATAGATAGCCCGCACTTTAGTCGCGGGCGCAATGTTGCCGATAGTGCAATGGCCCTCTCTCGAACGCTGGATACACCCAAAGAGATAAGATATCGCAAGAGAGAGATATATAGCTAAAGCAGAAGAAAAACAATTCTTTTGACTTTAAAACCTGATTTTTAGGGTAAATATGCTAAATTCAGCTTATATATCAACTAGGTAAACTGATGGCAACCGCAGCTCAGCTACTGGCTAAGTTTAAGAGCGACTTTCCTGGGGCAGGCGCTAAAATTGAAGGCTATGGAGCTATCGCTAGGGATCAGCTTCTGGCTGAATCCGTCAAAATAGCAACTGATAATGGAATTTCTCTTGAGTATGGAGGACTCATCAACGATGGGCCGCAGACAATCCAGAACACAGTCTTTATGCCAAACAAAAGTTATAAGGCATTTACAGACATATAGCCATCTCAAGTGATTTCAGAGATAATAGAGGAGTATTCTCATCGACTGACTCAAATGACGATTGACGAGTTTATCGCCAGCAACCCAGACCCG
>JBAUJD010000973.1:0-8782 GCA_049683515.1 Thermosynechococcaceae cyanobacterium
CCCTAATGGATTTACCCTAGCTGAACTCAGCGTGATTCTAGCAGTGATAGGGGTATTGAGTGCGATCGCAATCCCCAGCTTTCTCTCATGGCACCAATCAAAGCAGCTCGACGACGCCTTTGCCAGAGTCGAAAATGCCCTGCGAGAATCTCAGCAACAGGCCATTAAACGAAGTCGAACCTGCACCGTCAATATCCCAACCGGTATCAACCAAAGTATTTCTGGGGACTGCCTCATTACAGGCGATCGCCCCTTAAACAACATTCAGATTCAGCATACTCGACAAACTCCGTCGATCTGGAAGATTCAGTTTGACTTTAAGGGACGCAATCGCGGCGTTGACCAAAATGGCACCATCTTACTATCGACACCGGGTACGACAGGGACAACCCAATGCTTGGTCATCTCTAATGGAATTGGGCTAATGCGAGGGGGAACTTATGAGCCAGACAAGAAAGAATGTTCAACACCCTAATGGCAGATCTTTCGCTTACCCAAGCTGGAATTGCAATTCTGATCAGGGATTTACGCTCACAGAGCTATTAATCGCCTCTGCCATCATGAGCGTTGTCGTTGCCATCGCCTTTGGGGGGCTGTTGTCGATGATTCAAGCCAACGACACAGCCAAAGACCAGATCATCCGCCGCAGTGAACTGGACCGCGCCTTAGACTTCATGGCCGATGATATTCGTGAGGCAACATCAATCTCTTACACCAAGCCCCCTGGCTGGACAGAAGCCGCGTCTACAAACTACCAACCCCTCTTTTATTTAGTCAAACCTCCGCTTCCCGATGGCACACAACCGACGGTCGCCTATTACGTTCGCTTGGCTAAGGGCGTCGTGTGGCAGAAGCCTTGGGTCTTGTATCGTCTGGAACCGTCTAATGCTGATTTAAACAGTAAGACGTTTCAAGACGTGGGAAATAGGGGCGATCCCCTCGTGGATGCCATTATTGGCACGGCCCCCGCCTGCAAGCCCTTACCCGGCACCTCAACGGCAGGACTTCTAGATGTCGGCGCACGGATTTTTATTGCCCAGAATCAAACCGCAAAAGTCTGTTTAGCGGGCAAACTCGGAGAGACAAACAGCGTATCCTTAGAAACGCAGGTTTTCACTAGAGGACATCCATAGAGATCGTCATCATTCGCCTGTTAGGATCTTTAGCAGATGCCTTACCTTTCGTTAGCCCCCAATCAATGAGTTCGATTTATCCCCCCAAGCTGCTTCAGGCTCAGCCGATTTCAGCCGAGCTATTTCAGCCCTTTGGTCAAGTCATTTTTCCGAGTTCGGATGGGCTGCCCTACGGTCCTCAAGATGCCCGACTGGAGCTTGGCAATGGCATTCCGCGCTTTTATATCATGCAGCTAGAGGCGAAGGAGCGGTTCTTTCACACCATTACCCGTCATCAGCGCTGCACTCAATGTCTAGGGGCACTTAACGGACAAGATTGGTTCATGGCCGTTGCTCCGCCAACGAAAGGCAATCCAGAGCCAGACAAGATTGTGGCCTTTCATATTCCTGGCAATTGCTTTATTAATCTCAGCGCAGGGACTTGGCACGCTGGCCCTTATTTCGATCAGGCCACGATTGATTTCTACAATCTAGAACTGAGCGATACGAATATCACCGATCACGAAACCTGTAACTTGATGACCACCTATGGTCTCAAGTTTGAGATTTGCGATTGATTCCATCTGGTACCAGGCGCTAGTGGGCATAAATTAAAACCACCTTAAGGATCAAAGTACCGAGGATGCAGCAAAACAAAAATCCCAAGAGCAGATTGCGGATTCGACGCTGGCGCTGATTCATTCGATACGTCCTTCGTCTGGTGATGAAGAGTTCAGAGCAATTATTGCAGAGCAAATGCCAGCCACTGCATTGAGAGCTGGGATTAACCTTGATAGCCCCCCGATGCTGCGTGGAAAAGCGCCTTGAATATTGACGGTGTATCAAAGCGTTGCGATCGCATCTCCACACTGTCACATTTGCACCCGAAACTCTCAATTTCCATAACAAAAACAGATATCGCAAAGCATTCCATCAGAAAATAGGATTAAGTTCAGTCTCTAAATACGCCGCACGAGGAGAGCAATCATGAAAATACGGTTTCTACTTGGCTTACTGTCCTTGACCCTATTGGGGATGGCCCCAGCTCAAGCCAGTACCCTAGAGCTAAAGACATTGCAGGTCAATGATGCCCAACAGCCTAGCGATTGCCCCGCCAAGGTGATCGCTTATCAAACCGCGAAGCCCTATCAAGAAGGCAGCTACTCCACAGATGGCATGGTTCGATTAGATGCTGTTGCAACCAATATTCAGCTCACCGGAACCACCCCGTTCTCAGCAACCTGGAGCGGCCCCCTCAAACCTCAATACAAAGGCTGCCGCGCCACCGCAGGCATTGCAGTCGTTGACGGTAGCCCCTACGAAGGCCACTCCTACCTGCGACTGCAAATCATCAACGGCCAAGCCACCGTCATTTTAGATATGACCGGGATGCGAGACGCCAACGACTACACCACCGTTATTTTGTTCAAAGGAATGCGAGACGGCAACCCCCGCTGGACCTGGGGCGGTAGTGATTAGGGCGTTGTTTGATAAAATCAGGACACCTTGTAGACCCGTCCTATAGCCAGCTTCTTTACCGATGAGCACAGCCCTAGAGTGGACCGAAGACGCCAAAGTAGCCCTCAAAGAAATCCCGTTCTTTGTGCGTCCCGCCGCCCGTAAAAAGATTGAGCGCTTTGCCCAAGAAGCTGGCATTACAGAAATCACCGTTGACGTCTATCAACAGGCCAAGCAAAAATTTGATAGCTAGGGAACTCCCCTACCCTCTCCCTCGACAAAGACACTACGCATCCCTGATGGGGTTGAACACCGTGTGAGGAATTCCGATGAATGTATTACCGAAGCGACTCATGTTGATTGCCCATGCTGGCACCATGACCGTTCTGCTGCTGTTTTTGAGTTCCGCCGACTGGAATCACAGTCAAAAACGCAGCAGCCAAGCGCCGCCCCAGTCTCTCCATTTGGCCGAGGTGGTTACTTCACCAGACTTACACCACCATTTGCCCTTGGCCTAGTAGTGGCCTGTTATCGCTGTTCTTTGCGGTTACGTCGGGTGATGAATCGGTAATAGGCAAGACTTTTCTATTGCCCATCATCCTAGGCAGCCTAAACTCCGAACTCCGAACTCCGAATTCTACTCTTGCGACGACGTACTCTCAGCCTGCCGATCTGCCCGCAATACATCTTTGGCCGAGAACCCTTCTCCCTCTTTACCGATGAACCATAGTGCAGCGGCAGCTTCGGCACGGGTTACCGTTTTTTGTGGCTGAAACAGCAATGCCGAACCCACGAGGCGACGAATATTGCCTAGGTCGCCATTTTGATGATCAGCGAGCACCGCAGCCAGCGCGGAGGGACTAACGCGACTGGCATCTTTAAAACCCCACACCTGCTGGACCTTGGCCGACGTTGCGGTCGGCAAAATTTTGCGGAGGTCTACCGGCACTTTCCACGCCAGCAACGTTTCGCGGGTCAGGGGCTGCTGGGGCTTGAACAGCGTTTCTTTGCTATCTCCCGTGAGCTTGCTGGGGATGTAACCGGCATCAGCTAGCCCTTGAACATAGGGAAAGAGCGGATCTGAGGCGGGAACATCTTGAAAAGCTGGCTCTGTGGTTGTGGTCGCAACCCGAATCTGCTGGGTGGGGCGATCTTTATAAATTCGATTATTGGCTTCCACGAGCCAGCGAGCAAAGGTGCCTCGACTGATAATTTGGTTGGGGTCAAAGAGGGTGGTCGCGGCCCCACTATCATCCTGTGATACAGCACCCGGCGTGAGAATTCCTAGCTGAGCCAAGTCGTTGACGTAGGGCTGCAGTTCTGCGGGGACTTTTTCGAGATCATCAAAGCTTGATGCCGCCGTCAGCGATGCGTTGGCAGATGCCTGAGGGCTAGGCGAGACTAGCCCTTGGGAGACTGGGGTCGAGGGATTAGAAGCCACTGTTGCGGAGCTGGGACCATACTCTATCTGAAATAGGGTTAAGGCCGTCCCTGGTTGAATGACTAGCGGTGAAGCCCCTCCAGAACGCTGTGCCTGGGGCGTTGTCTCTATCGTGACTTTGACCTGCAGATCTTTTTGACGTGCTGTTAAAACCGTTTGCGATCGCGTTGTGGCCTGATCGACAAGCTGCCAGTCTTTACCTTGAAACAACTCCTGATAAAACGTTTGCACCTGGGCACTAGGGTCAGAGGTACTCCAGCGGGTTTGCCGCAGGGCAGAAGGCTGGTCCGTTGTTGCCTGTAGATCGGCCTGGGTCTGCAGTTGCGCCTGCGGATAGCGCAGCGCCTCTGGGAAGCCGGTTGGTAGAGTGCTGCTCCCCCAGCGACTGACATTGGGGTCAGCCGAAAACGCCTGCTCAATCGTTTTACCATTGCAGCCCGCTAAGGACAGCAACAGAACGAACCCCATGGCCGTCGTAATCAAGGTGTGGCGAATAGCCATAACAGATGAATAGAAAGACTGACTCTCTTTCACTGTAGCGTGTTGCACCTGAACTTTAGCGGAACGTAATGGCCCCTTTTCTCGACCTATTATAGGCATGACATATATCGTCCGATCAGACGATTCCAGAAGTAATTAAAGAGACTACTATAAGGGTGGGGGTACTTTGTTCGCGATGCTCAGCCGTCTTTCTCATCAAGATTGGCAACGCCTGGGGTTGCAATTTACGTTCAGTCCAGTTGCTTCAGTCATAACAGTAATGCGCTATTCTGCGATCACCTCGCTTACCTTATTGGTGGGTATCTGTGGTGCTGTCAATATCCAGACCGTTTCGTGGGCAGAATCGGCTCCGCCTAGTGCGGCATCTGCTTCAAGTCCCACTGGCGCTGCCAGTCCACAGCCGCTGCCGGCCAAGGTCCATTACGAGGCGGGTAAGGTGCTGTATCATTCGGGCCGCTTTGATGCAGCTGAGAAAGCCTTTCAAACGGCACTAGCTCAAGAGCCTCGGTGGGCTGAAGCTCATGTTTCTCTAGGGTTGGCGCTGAAGGCTCAAGGCAAAATCGCTGAGGCGATCACTCAATTTCAGACTGCTATAGAGCTGCAGCCCAATCATCGTGAAGCCCGTACTCAGCTCGCCTATACTCTGCAGCTACAGAACGATCAAAAGCAGGTTTCTGCCCCTCAGCTCACCGCTAAGCCAACGGCTTCCAAAGCACCGAAGCAGAAAGCGAAGACACAAAACACGGCGTTAGAGTATCTGCGCCTAGGGCAAAATTTTTCCCAGCAGCAAAAGCCTGCTTCCGCCATTGTGGCCTACCGTCAAGCGATCAAGCTCGATCCTAAACTGGCCCAGGCCTACTTTGATCTGGGTTTGGCACTGCAGCGCAACCAGCAATCCAAAGAGGCGGTTGAGGCTTTCCAGCAGGCGATTGCACTCTCTCCCAAACTTTCTGAAGCCTATGTGGGCCTCGGTGTGGGTCTGAGTGATCAGGGTGATTTCAATGGCGCAGTCAACGCCCAACGGAACGCCATTAAGCTCAACCCCAAAAGCGCCAATGCTTACAACAACCTAGGCTTGCTTCTGGCACGTCAAGGCAAAATAGCTGAGGCGGTCACCGCTTATCAAGATGCCATCAAGCTCAAACCTAATCTGGTTGCTGCCCACGTTAACCTCGGTCTAGCCCAGGCTCAGCAGCAGCAGTTCCCACTTGCAATATCAGCCTATGAACAGGCTCTCAAGCTCAATCCAGCTCTCGCCACCGCCCAAGAAGGCATTGGACTTGCCTTGTTTGGGCAGGGACAAGAAGAGCAGGCGATCTTAGCTTTGAAAAAAGCAGCACAGATGTATCAAGAACAGGGCAATCCATCCCAGGCAGCTAAAGTGACAACTTTTATCAATCAACTGCAGGCTCAGTAAGCACGCCACTATTTCACTGCAGAGAAATTTGCAACCCTTACTTGCTCTCTTCTGAATTAAGGGCTTGGGTGTTTCGGTGATCTCGTCTAAATCTTGTGAGTTAGAGATATTTCCTGATTCTACGTTGCCTTTAAAGAGACAATAATCAGGGTAAGCGCAAGAAATAAAGTGTCCAAAGTATGCATTGACCAGTGATGATTAGCTCTAGAGCTGAAACCCTTGTCTTTTCGTGGGGGCTAAGTTGCAACAAAGCTGCACTATTGAGAAAACACTCAGGTCTTTCGCAATAAGAAGCTTCTTATTGCTTCTTGCGCTTACCCTGCGATTTGCATATTATTTGAGTGATCGCCTTTTTGCTTCATCAGACAATAGATTGGAATAGCATCTAACTGAACTCATGCCGCTTCACCGCTGAAGAAGTTAACCTGACCACCAAAAGCCCGCTGTAGATTGGAACCTGTCAGCACCTCTTTCCGGGTACCACTGGCAATCAACTCACGATTGAGCAAAATCAAGTCATCAAAGTTGGTAATTGCCTGCCCCAAATCATGATGAACTACAAGCACCGTATGACCATCAGCAGCTAACTCCTGCAAAATATTAAACACGATCGCCTCTGTCTTCTTATCAATCCCCGCCAGCGGCTCATCTAAACAAAATACATCGGCCTCTTCTGAAATTGCCTTCGCCAAGAAAACTCGTTGCTGCTGCCCCCCCGACAACTGACCAATGGGGCGATCGCGATACTTCGCCATATCCACCCGCTCTAATGCCGCCGCCGCCGCCCGTCGCGACACCGTCGAATAACGCCGAAACCAGCCCGTCTTGCGAATTCGGCCCATCATAATCACATCCCAAACGGTGGCGGGATAGGTCCAGTCGATTTGCGATCGCTGCGGTACATAGGCGACCCGATCGAGCTGAGCCGTGAGCGGCTGACCGTCATAGGTAATCAAGCCCGTACTAGACGGAATCAACCCCAGCATGGCCTTAATCAACGTACTTTTACCGGCTCCATTGGGGCCAATGATTCCTGTCAAGCGTCCCGGACAAATCGAACAAGAAATATCAGAGAGGGCTTTCACCATTCGATACTGAACGCCGAGCTGCTCAACGGTTAAAGCATTTGTACAATTCATAGAGGCTTCCTCGCTAAGCGTCTGAGCCGATCTGAGCCAGAACGCTTATGTTCAATAATGAAACGATTATGAAAACATAGTAACATCAAAAAATGAAAGAATTATGAAAGCCCTCTATGCCACGACTGAAACCAACTGTATTGAGTCTCTTGCTGGGGGGCGTTGCCGTCAGTCTCTTGCTAAGCTGCTCTAGCAAGACCCTAGGACCAGAGACTGGGAAACCCCAGGTTGTCGCTACCAGCACAATTTTGAAAAACTGGACGGAGGAAGTGGCTGGCGATGAGGTGCAAGTCAAGGGCATTCTCGATCCCGGTGAAGATCCTCATATTTATGAGCCTGTCCCCCAAGATACTCAGCTTTTAGAAGATGCCGATCTCATTCTCTATAACGGCTATAACTTAGAGCCGGGACTGATTAAGCTGATCAAGTCATCCTCTGGCTCTGCGTTTGCGGTGGGAGAGGTCGTCAAACCCCTAAACTATGACTATAAGGGGCGGCGAGAGCCAGACCCCCATGTGTGGGGAGATGCAGAAAATGCGATCGCAATGGTGAACGCCATCCGTGACCAGTTGATAGAGCTATCCCCTGAAGACACAGCAAAGTTTACGAGTAATGCGAAAGCCCTCACCCAGTCTCTACAGCAGGTTGACGGCTGGATGACCCAGCAAATCGCCACGATTCCTGTAGACAAGCGACAGTTAGTCACGACCCATGATGCCTTTCAGTACTATGCAAAAGCCTATGGCTTAAAGGTCGCGGGTACCTTGATTGGCATTAGCACCGAAGAGCAGCCCAGCGCTCAAACGGTGAAACGGCTTTCTGATAGCATTCGCAAGCTGCAGGTTCCCGCCATCTTTGCTGAGACCACTATCAATCCTGCCTTGATTACAACTGTGGCGAAGGAAGCCAACGTGAAGCTCTCGAAGCGGCAGCTTTATTCTGACTCGTTAGGTGCCCCTGGCAGTGAGGCTGATACTTACGTCAAAATGCTGGTCGCCAACACTCGAACGATTGTCGAGGCACTGGGGGGCAAGTATCAGGCATTTCAGTCGGCGCAGCCCGGTTCGTAGGCCCATAAGTCTTCAACAATTGGCTCCCTTGCGTCTAGTCATTATTATTTTGCAAGAGATCGAGCAAGCTCTGAATCTGTGGTTTCAGGATGGGAAGACTGATGGTTGCTGTAGACCAGATAATCTCTAGGTCAATCTCGAAGTAGGTGTGAGCGATGGTGTTACGTATCCCAATCATTTGTTTCCAATCATTTGCAGATGCTGGGTAAACCAAGTTTGGATCAGTTCATCTGTGTCAAAGCGATCTTGTCCGAAAACGATATAGCGATTAATCCTTTCAATTGCTTCCAGGATATCTCGGAGCTTTTCGCTGTCATCTCTCATAGTGAGATCGCTTCTTGCAATACCCGCTCTCGCAGACGCTTCTTCAACCCTTTTTCAGTTACAACATCGACGCGGCAACCCAGCAAGTCTTGTAAATCCATTGCTAGCCCTCCTAGATCAAAAAGGGTGCGCCCAGGCTCCATCTCTACGAGTAAATCGATATCGCTGAGAACGTCATCTTCTCCTCTAGCAACAGAACCAAAAACGCGCAGATTCGAAGCACCATAAGATTGAGCAATCTCTAAAATTGCTGGTCGTTGGTCAGATAATCGTTGCGCTAACGGTGATCGAGAGTCAGTCAGCATATCGTTAGATTGCTA
>JBAUJD010000974.1:0-9047 GCA_049683515.1 Thermosynechococcaceae cyanobacterium
CGCCCCACAAGGCGTATGCCCTAAACGGACATCTACTGAAGGAAACAACCTTACTCACGCCCCAAGCAGAGTATGAACAGATGGTGAGGCAAGCACAGCGGCATATTCAGGCGGGAGATATTTTTCAAGCCAATCTATCGACTCGCTTTGTGGCAGAAGCTGAGCTAGATCCTTGGGCGCTATATTGCCATCTTCATCGCATTAATCCATCCCCCTTTGCAAGCTACTGGCAAACCCCCTGGGGCGCTGTCGTGAGCTGCTCTCCCGAACGATTGGTGCAGCTTGAAGGACGACGGGCACAGGTTCGCCCCATTGCAGGGACCCGCCCTCGCGGTCAGACTTCTGCCCTCGATCAGGACTTGGCCCAGGAGCTATCAACCAATACAAAGGAACAGGCCGAGCATATTATGCTCGTCGATCTAGAGCGCAACGATCTAGGGCGGGTTTGTCAATGGGGAACAGTGGCGGTTGATGAGCTACTCAGTATTGAGTACTACAGCCATGTGATGCACTTAGTCAGCAATGTAGTCGGCACCCTCGCACCGCAGCAAACAGTCATTGACCTGATTCGATCGGTCTTCCCTGGCGGCACCATTACCGGCTGCCCCAAGGTGCGCTGCATGGAAATCATTGAGCAGCTAGAACCCTTTCGTCGCAGTCTCTTCTATGGCTCTTGCGGATATCTAGATTATCGAGGCAACCTAGACTTGAATATTTTGATCCGGACCCTGCTAGTTGTCCCTGAGCCGGGACAGGCCAACTCAAGACAGCAACATGTCAAAATCTGGGGCCAGGTGGGGGCAGGCATTGTCGCTGATAGCGATCCTGGGCAAGAGTGGCTCGAATCACTCCAAAAAGCTCAGGCTCCACTGGCCGCGCTGCAGCAGATGATAGACCGCCAATAGACCTCCGAGTTTCCAGTATAATTAGCAAGTCTTTGATTGCACTGAAGCTGCTCAATCCCTTGCCAATATTGCTCTGGAAGTACTTTCTATGATTTTTAGATATCCTGGCAATGCCGAACCCGGGTTCTCTGTCCCACTATTCAGGTTTAGCCTCAGACTGAGCCTGAACGTTTTAGATTGCCCAGCATGATCAACGAAACCTATCTCAGCCATCCCACCTTTGGACTGCTCTTTAGCCTTTGCCTCGTCGAGCCTCACCGGATGCTCTACACCACCTTGTATGCCCAGCGATTGTTTTTTATTGTTTCCTCTGAAACCTCTGAATTAGAGTTTAAAGTGATTAACCGCAACGAAGCCCGCATCATTGTCGAGGGTCGTCTCAGAATGCTACGTCGTTCGGGCACTCAAGCCGAGTTTGAGCAGCTTCAGACCCTTCACCACCAAACCTTTCAATGACCGACTCAGTCGATGGGCAGACCCTTGCTGAACGGATTGCCGCAATCTCACAGCAACTGCCACCACAGACCCGGCTGATTGCCATCACAAAAACGGTTGCAGCCCCCTTGATTCGGCAAGCCTATGCTGCGGGTATCCGAGATTTTGGCGAAAGTCGTATCCAAGAACTAGAGTCAAAATGTCAAGAACTTGCAGACTTAAGCGATATTCGCTGGCACTTCATTGGGCATCTGCAGCGGAATAAAGCCAAGCGAGTGGTAGAACTCTGTGCTTGGATTCACTCCGTCGATAGTCTGGCTTTGGCAAGACGACTCAACCAAGTCGTCGCCGACGTCCCACACCCCCCCAAGCTGTGCCTGCAGGTAAAAATCGTTGAAGACCCCCATAAATATGGCTGGTCTGTCGCTGAGCTAACAGCCGATCTTCCTGAACTGCTGCAATACAAGAATCTAGACATCCAGGGCTTAATGACCATTCTGCCGCTGGGATTGAACGAGACTCAAATGCTCACGACCTTCAGGCAAACCTGCAGCCTCGCGAAACAGCTCACGGCAGAGACGAATGGGGCGCTACAGCTCAGGGATCTTTCGATGGGCATGTCTGGCGATTATCAGTGGGCTGCTCAGGCAGGCGCTACCATGATTCGCCTAGGTCGCACTCTCTTTGGAGAACGTCAAACTCCAGCCTAGAGGTCTCTTCTACCATGTCGGATTAAGAATTGCACCGAGGCCATGCACCGATTCAGAGAGTCCCTACACAGAAGTCTTGCAAGCGTAAGGCTAGGCCAGAAATTAAAATTTTTCTTAAGATTTTTACTGTAACCTTGTTAAATCAGCCCAAAGGTGACATTGTTTCCACAGAGCGAAGGTCATCTTGATTTTCTTAAGAGAAGATTTAAAGTTTGATTGCGATGTGGCCTAGTGTATAGTCATACAGAGCAATTGCTGTATAATTCAAACTTGAAAATTTTACAGATCCTGGATATTGATCATTATCATTTGTCAAGATCTGCTTGGTGATTATAGTGAATGCTACCCCTGCTAAGGCTTTGGGCTAAGGTAGGTCGTTTGTTCAATACTTGGCTGTAAATGTCCGTGCCTGTGTCGGCAGATCGTTTTTGCGATCGCCGCAGGGCGAGGTTTATTTCAGCGAATACCGTCTACGATGGAGCCTAAACTGTGAGTAGTAGTTTGTTGGGAAGATTAAAAGAGTTCGTCGGTATGCCAGATGCAGAGGGCTATGAAGAGTACGTTGACTTTGAGGATATCCAGGGAGAGGATTTCGCTGATCTCTATGCAACCGAGGAGTTTCAAGATCAGCCTGAGCAACCCATGACCCAACCAGACATCACACGAGGAACTCAAATGAATACAGTCAGCACTAACAATGTCGTCGGTATGCCTGGAACGAATCGATTTTGGGGATCTGCCACTGAGGTTCTAGTCATGGAACCCAATGCCTTTGAGGAGATGCCTCAAGTCATTCAGGCACTGCGCGAACAGAAGTCAGTGGTTCTCAATTTGACCATGATGGATCCCGCTCAGGCTCAGAGAGCCGTTGATTTTGTTGCAGGTGCCACCTACACCATTGATGGTCACCAAGAGCGCGTTGGCGACAGTATTTTTCTGTTCACGCCCAATTGTGTTCAGGTGAGTACTCAGTTTGGTGAGGTCCATGAAGCACCTCAGCCTGCTACGGCATCTCGCTCGACGGCTGCTGCGTTCCAGCCCCAAGGCCAAACAATTCTCAATCAAATTGCTCAGTAAGTTGTTTGCATGAGCGGCTGTAAGCCTGTGAGTATCAAGTGTCTCTAAAGCTTGCAGTGATCGGTGGTGGTGTGATGGCTGAGGCAATATTGTCTCGGCTGATTGCCCAGCAGCGCTATCTTGCTCAAGATATTCTTGTTTGTGACGTTTCTCCGGTACGTCTGAGCTACTGGAGAGAAACCTACAACGTTCAAGCTTCTGCTGATAATCAGTCGGCCTTGGCTGCTGAGGTTATTCTGCTCGCCATTAAGCCACAGGTTTTTACAAATCTGACCCAGCAACTCCAGTTTGGTTCTTCGGCGCTGGTCATTTCTATTTTAGCTGGGGTGACGCTGGCGCAGCTTGAGGATGCCTTTGCTGGGCAACCTATCATTCGAGCGATGCCAAATACCCCTGCGACGGTAGGGGCTGGAATGACGGCTCTGGCAGTGGGGTCAGCCTCTCAAGACCATCACTTAGAATTAGCGCAGCAGCTATTTGAGGCGGTGGGAAAAGTTGTCGTGGTCCCAGATTCAATGATGGACGCGGTCACCGGCTTGTCTGGCTCGGGACCGGCCTATGTTGCGATTGCAATTGAAGCTCTCACTGACGGCGGTGTTGCCGCAGGACTCCCCAGAGCGATTGCTGCTCAACTGGCGCTACAGACTGTTCAGGGCACCGCGACCCTCCTAGCCGAATCAGGCTTACACACGGCTCAGCTTAAGGATCAGGTCACGAGTCCCGGTGGCACCACCATCGCCGGTGTGAGAGCATTAGAAGAATTAGGATTTCGGTCAGCACTGATTGAAGCGGTGCAGGCTGCTTATTTGCGATCGCAAGCCTTAGCCCAGAATTAGGTTTTATTCATGCCCCTTGATGCCCTCTCTGGAATGACTGCGATCCCCGCAGCACCTGCAGGCTTTCGCTCTGGCTTTGTGGGACTGATTGGTCGCCCCAACGTGGGCAAATCGACCCTAATGAATCAGTTTTTGGGTCAAAAGGTTGCCATTACTTCACCTGTGGCCCAAACCACCCGCAACCGATTGCGAGGTATTCTCACAACGCCAGATACACAAATCATCTTTGTTGATACCCCCGGCATTCATAAGCCCCATCATCAATTAGGCAAAATCATTGTCAAAAATGCCCAGCGAGCGATTAACTCCGTTGATGTCGTTCTGTTGATGGTCGATAGCTGTAGCCCTCCAGGCGGGGGCGATCGCTATATCATAGAGTTGCTGAACCAGATTCAAACCCCAGTGGTGCTAGGTCTCAACAAAGTAGATCAACAAGATGATCAGAGCGCCAAGCGTCTAGATGCCCAGTATGAAGCTCTAGCTGAAGAACAGGGCTGGCCCGTTCAGAAATTTTCGGCCCTAACATCAGCCGGTTTAAAAGAGCTGCAAACTGCACTCATTTCACGACTTCCGGCTGGCCCCTATTACTATCCGCCAGAGTTAGTGACCGATCAGCCCGAACGCTTCATTATGGGTGAACTGATCCGAGAGCAGATTTTGCTGCAGACCCGCCAAGAAATCCCTCACTCCGTCGCCATCACCATAGATCGGGTGGTAGAAGACCTCAAAATTACGAGAGTGCTCGCCACCATCCATGCAGAGCGCCCCTCTCAGAAAGCGATTTTGATTGGTAAACAAGGCTCCATGCTTAAAGAAATTGGTAGTGCCGCCCGTCAGCAAATGCAAACCCTAGTCGATGGGCAAATTTATCTAGAACTCTACGTCAAAGTGCAGCCCAAGTGGCGGCAGTCCAAGCTCCATCTGGCTGACTTGGGGTATCGTGTGGATGCAGAGTAGGGACAGAGACGTTGGATATTCAAACACCCACCTGGGTGAAGCACGCCGTTTTTTATCAAATTTTCCCGGATCGGTTTGCCAAAGGCAGCAAAGTCGCCGAACATCGCTGGACGGCTGTTTGGGAAGACTGGCACTCCCCACCCACCTCGCAAGGGTATAAAGGTGGTGACCTATGGGGCGTCATTGAGAAGCTAGACTATCTCAAAGAATTGGGGATTACGGCGCTGTACTTCACCCCTATTTTTCAGTCTGCCTGTAATCATCGCTACCATACCCACGACTACTACCAAGTGGACCCCATTTTGGGGGGCAATGTCGCCTTTAAAGCGCTTCTCAATGCCGCCCATGACCGTCAGCTTAAGGTGGTTCTTGATGGCGTCTTCAACCACGCCAGCCGAGGCTTTTACTTTTTTAATGACATTCTAGAAAATGGCCCTCATTCGCCTTGGGTCGATTGGTTTCGCATTGACGGTTGGCCGCTGTCAGCCTACGACGGATCGCTCCCGGCAAATTATCAAAGCTGGATCGATAATCGGGCGCTGCCCACCTTCAATCACGACAACCCCCAAGTGCGCGAGTACATTATGCAGGTGGGGGAGTACTGGATTAACTTTGGCATTGATGGCTGGCGATTAGACGTGCCCTTCGAGGTTAAAATCCCTGGCTTCTGGCAAGAGTTTCGCGATCGCATCAAAGCCATCAACCCTGAAGCCTATATTGTCGGTGAAGTTTGGCAAGATGCCCGTCAGTGGCTAGACGGCACTCAGTTCGATGGGGTTATGAACTATCTCTTTACTGGCCCCACCCTTGCCTTCACAGGCGGAGATCGGATTGAGCGGCAACATGTTGAAGCTCCTGACTACACCGCCGTTCCTGCCCTATCGGCAGCAGAATACGGTCATAAGATTCAAGAGCTGCTGATTTTGTATCCCTGGGAAATTCAGCTTACCCAGCTTAATTCCTTGGCTAGTCATGATACCGCTCGACTGCTGACGATTGCGGGGGGCGATCGCAACACCGTTGAGCTAGCCACACTGCTTCAATTCACCTTTCCTGGTGCGCCCTGCATTTATTACGGGGATGAAGTGGGTCTCCCTGGTGGCTTAGACCCCGACAGTCGGCGCAGCTTTCCTGAACCGGCTGACTGGGATCACGAGCTACTGGGCCAACATCGTCAACTGATTGCGCTGCGCCATCGCTACCCCGCCCTGCGAACGGGACGCTATCAGCTCCTTAAAGCAGAACGAAACGTTTATGTCTTTGCCCGCATTTTAGGGGCAAATGTTCTCGTCATTGCGGTCAATGCTGGACAAGACGCCGCAACAACGACCGTGGGCACTAAACCCTTAGGTGAAGGGATGCGTCCCGATCTGCTGGTCTATGGACAAGCCCAATGGGACTGGACCAAAGATGAACAAGCCGAATGGGCCGAAAAAAAGCTAGTGCTGCAGATACCGGCCCGGAGTGGCTGCATATTGGCTGCAGATTCATCTTAGACTCATCAACTTTTTAGCCAGGGTTCATCGACTTTTGCTATACGTATAGAGGGCCGACTGGCGCTCTAAAACATCGATCACAATATGAAACGAAGAAACTTTATTTTAGGGGCGACCTCTTTAGGGGCGATCCCACTGACACTGAATTTGCTGGAGAAACCAACGAACATGGCTGCATCAAAAGAAAAAGAACAATTTGCTGTCTCTAAAACAGAGGCCGAGTGGCAAGAAACCCTAAATGCCGATCAATTTTATGTGTTGCGGAAGCATGGGACTGAACGAGCCGGGACGAGTCCCCTCGATAAAAATTATTCTGAAGGCACCTATGATTGCGCCGGATGTGGGCAGGCGCTCTTTCAATCGGATACAAAATTCGACAGTGGTACAGGCTGGCCTAGTTTCTTTGCTCCCATTGAAGGGGCTGTGGCAACGACGAGCGATCGCACCCTCTTCATGGTGCGTACCGAAGTTCACTGCAGCAACTGCGGCGGCCACCTCGGCCACGTCTTTAACGACGGTCCAGCGCCCACGGGACAGCGCTACTGCATGAATGGCGTCTCGCTAGAGTTTGAGCCTGCTGAGGCTTAGCTCTGATTAAAGCGTTTTCGCAATTCCTCGACGCGGGTGCGGTTCGCGCCGAGATCGGACTGCCCCAGTCGAGAGGCTGAACGGATATGAATCAGTGATTTCTCTGCCGGTAAATAACACTCCAAATCATCGACAAACCCCATTAGTTTGCTGGTAAATTCAGCATGGAGATAATCATCGGTAGCCGTAACAATTTCGCTCCCTTCCATGGCATCAATGGCTTGTCGTAACTTTGCTAACGCATCGCTTGTACTGCCGCCATAGGTCATTGCAGCCACATGGTGACTCGCATCTGAGGCTTGACTGCTTACGCAGTTGGGTGAATCAGGGCAAGCGGCAAGGTCACCCGCTGAAACCCCTAAGTGTTTAGGCCGCTGACCAGAAAACGAAAAGATAGGCATGGTAGCTGCTCCGTATACATTGCATAATTCGGCAAAAAGTAGACGATCCCATGTTTGCTTATTTCTGGGAGATTACATCCTGGACTTAGCTCTTCTTATTCTTAGCCTTAGATTCGGCTTTTTCACCGGCCTCAGCCTTGTCATCTGTGGCTTCAGATTCATCCCCATTTTTGGCTTGTTTATCAGGCACAACCGAATTAGCCGAGACCTCTGCCCCTGACGCTAACTTTTCGCGGACCAGCTTTTCAACATCCTTGGCAAAATCAGGAGTCTCTTCCATGAACTGCACGGTTTTGTCGCGACCCTGGGCAATGTTTTCACCGTTATAGCTATACCAAGCCCCCTTACGGACAATTACATCCATTTCTTCTGCCATATCGAGGATGCAGCCCACCGTAGAGATGCCGTGGCCGAAAATGATGTCAAACTCACCAATCCGAAACGGGGGCGCAATTTTGTTCTTAACTACTTTGACCTTAGCTCTGATCCCGAACTCTTCTGCGCCCTTTTTCAGGGTTTGAATCCGCCGGATATCTAAGCGCACAGAGGCATAGAACTTGAGCGCATTGCCGCCAGTGGTCACTTCAGGGTTGCCGTAGGTGACGCCAATTTTCTGGCGAAGCTGATTGAGAAAAATGACGGTGCAGCCAGTGCGGCCAATATTGCCAGTAATTTTTCTCAGGGCTTGACTCATGAGACGAGCCTGCAAGCCCATGTGAGAATCGCCCATTTCTCCTTCGATTTCAGCGCGAGGAACAAGGGCGGCCACAGAGTCAATGACAACAACATCAACGGCAGTAGAGCGGACAAGCTGATCGACAATTTCTAGGGCTGACTCCCCCGTGTCGGGCTGGGCCACCAGTAAATTTTCGATATCGACCCCTAGGGCGGCTGAATAGGTGGGATCTAAGGCATGTTCAGCATCGACAAAAGCGGCAACACCTCCTGCCTTTTGCACTTCAGCAATGGCATGGAGCGCTAGGGTTGTCTTACCAGAGCTTTCGGGACCATAGATTTCGATCACTCGCCCTTTTGGCAAGCCACCTCCGAGGGCGATGTCTAAGGTTAAAGCACCACTGGAGATGGTTTCTACCTTCATGCTAGCGGCATCCCCCAACCGCATGATCGATCCCTTCCCAAAGGTGCGTTCGATTTGGTTGAGGACGACGCCGAGCGCCTTATCTTTCTCAGAGCTGGTTGCTTTATCGGAAGCCATTGCACCTCAAGGGGAAAATGATGGTCAAATTATAGTCTCCCATTGTAGGTGAGATTGTCGGGCTTCTTGGCTACCGTGAGAATTGCGGGAATATAGAGACCGAAGCCACTCGCGGCAAAACAGCTCATCATTCTAGATTCTGGAGCGCATTCAATGGCAAAACTTTCTGTGAAGCAGCGGCAGTGTTTAATTGCAATATCTCATTGGTCAAGGCAGCAGATCGCTGAGCATGAGCTTTAGGTTCGGCAAGAGACCAGAGACAATCGCATCCTGCAAGCGGAACTGTTGTTTCTGGTACTGATCACCGTTTAACTGGCAAATCGTTAATGTGGGTTGCTTGGGCTTACCGATAAACTCCACACCGCCTAAGCCACGAAAATCAACAATCCAATACTCTGCAACACCTAACAGCAGATACTCTTCTAC
>JBAUJD010000975.1:0-2131 GCA_049683515.1 Thermosynechococcaceae cyanobacterium
TACCCGTAATGTGTGGGTTCCTGGCTCTAAATCTTCAAGGAGCCAAGGCTCGTCGATATCGTAAATCGCGCGGTAGGGCTGATCGTCCACAAAAAGATGGAGGTGGGGGCCAAGCCCTAAATCTTCATTCTGAAAAATAGGGAGGTCTTCAACCTGAAGTTTCACTTTGACGCGATTATCTTGCACCACTTCCTCAGATCGTGGACTCAGAATTTTGACATGGGGTTGACGTGAGTCTAGGTCAGCACGCAGCGCTTGGATGGTTTCAGAGGGTGAAACTTCAATAATGCTGGGGTTGGTCTGAAACTTAGAGAATAGCCCTGAGTCTGTGTTATCGGTTGCAATAGCACTGCCTGATGCGATCGCAATTATCCCGACCGTACAAATGAGCATCAACTGTTTTAGCCACATCACCCCAGTCCACCGCTTGCCGTTCTGACCCACGTCGCGCACACTCCCGAGATAAACAATCCAACAACTATTGCTCTAGGGGCACTATACCGGAAAATTCTACGCCCCAAGCCCTCGCGATACAGGAACTCCATCACTGTTAATAGAACGGTACAAACCTCCTCCCCAAACACTCAGAGGAGACTCCCACCACTATTTAGGTCGAAAGTGGGGGCACTAGAGCACCCAAACCATAAAACGCAAATATTTAATGCATTTATTTTCGTTATGTAAAGATTGCTAGATCTTTTGTAAGTCTTTGTTTTTAACGAGTGAATCAGGCTTTCACGGTCTCAGCACCTTAATTAATGTTAATTCCCTAGTAAAACGCTGCTTGACTCCTGTAATTTCTTAGAGAGAACCCCTTCCATGCGGTTCATAGACCGATGCCCAGTGCTCTGCACCCCACAGTGATCACTCCGTTAATAACGGAATGTAAAGCCAAAATGACGTTATATATGGATACATTCATGCACTTGAACTTTCTATCTATGTCATTGGCCCCCTGTGCTGCAGTGGCTGAGTCTAGTTCTGGAATCGTTCAGGAAGGCATGTCTTCGTTCCTTGCTTGTCTAAAGAGAGGAGAGTCTCAATGACAACTAGCCCAGGGGGGCGAGAGACTAGAGCAGCGGTGAAAGCAGATCTTGACGTCATGTCAAAAGCTGGTCATTTTCACAAGACTCTAGAAAAGGGGCCTAAAACCACCACGTGGATTTGGAATCTCCATGCTCTCGCTCACGACTTTGATACACATAAAAATACCAATCTAGAAGATATTTCACGCAAAGTTTTTAGCGCCCATTTCGGCCACTTGGCGGTGATCTTCGTTTGGTTAAGCGGCTCCTTCTATCACGGTGCTCGCTTTTCAAACTACGAGGCTTGGCTGGCTAATCCTACTGGTATTAAGCCAGGTGCCCAAGTCGTTTGGCCCATCGTGGGTCAAGACATCTTAAACGCTGATTTGGGTGGTGGTTACCACGGAATCCAGATTACCTCTGGCTTCTTCCAGATCTGGCGTGCATGGGGGGTTACGTCCTCCTATGAGCTGACCTGTCTCGCCATCGGGGCACTCGTGATGGCTGGTTTAGTCTTTCACGGCGGCTTTTTTCATTACCATAAGGCGGCTCCCTCTCTGGAATGGTTCCAGAACGTAGAAGCCATGATGAATCATCACCTAGCAGTTTTGCTGGGCTGTGGTTCTCTAGGATGGGCCGGCCACCTGATTCACGTATCGTTGCCCGTCAACACCATGCTGGATTCAGGCATTACGGATATTCCGTTGGCTCGTTCCTACGTGATGGATAAGGCTTTCATGGCCGATATGTACCCTAGCTTTGCTCAGGGGGTCGGTCCCTTCTTCACCCTCAACTGGGGTGTTTACTCCGACTTCCTTACCTTTAAAGGTGGGCTTAACCCCACTACTGGTGGGCTTTGGCTAACGGACGTGATTCATCACCACCTTGCGTTGGGTGTGCTTCTAATTGTTGCCGGTCATATGTACCGCACCAATTGGGGTATTGGTCACAGCATGAAGGAAATTCTGGAAGGCCATAAGGGTCCCTTCACTGGCAGCGGTCATAAGGGTCTTTACGAAGTCATGACGACTTCTTGGCACGCGCAACTGGCTGTAAACCTAGCTCTGCTCGGTTCTCTCAGCATTGTTGTCGCGCAGCATATGTAC
>JBAUJD010000976.1:0-12881 GCA_049683515.1 Thermosynechococcaceae cyanobacterium
TGGCTCGACGGCGCGAGCGGTCAAATTGTCGCCTTCGATGACCATGGTTTCATTACCCACTCGAACAACCAAGGAGCCATCATCGTTCTGGCTAAAGACATTGCCGTTGAGGTCGGAGATTGTTGTCTGCTTCCTGTCCCCAAACCATTGATGCGCCGCAGGCAAGAACCACAATATGACTGGTAAATAAAATCCCTTGCCCACCGATTTCTACCTGAACCCCTTTGATTTCAGTTCCTGTCGGATTTGTATGCAGACTGACGACTCTCGCATCGGTTCTCAAGGTGACGTTGTCATATTTCAATGCCGGATTGATGCCAAAGACCTCGGCATCGCCGGTGGGGTCATCGCCTTGATTGGTCACGCTAACGGGTAATGGGGCCGGGTGGAGTCCTTGGGTTGCTATAGCATCTACAATTGGCTGCATCAGCGGCTCATGATCCACTGCCCCATAGGGATACTCAGCGCTATGGGTAGGCTCGGTCGGATCTTGTTTAGCGTCTCCGTGGACCTGATAAAGCTGCTCTGCCGCTGTGTAATAAGGCTCTAAATCGGCATACTTAAGGGGCCATTCTGGGGCAACGCCGTCTTGGTGGGTGACGGTGTTGAAATCGCGATCGCGCATCCGCATCAGCGACGCGCCATAGATTTTAGTATTGCCGCCCACTGCGTAGTTGGTCTGCGGTGAGAACGGCTCCCCAGATTGGTCATACCACTGTTCAGGGGCATGGTAGCGCTTGTTTTTTAAGACATCGACGCCTGCAAGATTTTGATCTTCGAGAGCCATTTGCAACCCACGTTCTAAAATCAAAATTCGTTTGCCCGTGGGAGCTAGTTTCTGCGCCAGCGTACCGCCGCCAGCCCCAGTGCCCACAATAATGATGTCGTACTGCTGGTCATCAATAATCATGGATATCTCCTGTGCAGGTTGCCAGTATTTTTTTTAGTATTGAGGAGCTATTGCCACACATAAATCAGCAGGAACAACACAATCCAAATCACATCAACAAAGTGCCAAAAAATCGAAGTCGCCTCAACGCCAAACTCACCACCGCTGTAATTATTGGGAATAAACGAACGACTGAGCATAATGCCCTGTAGCAGCACCCCCGTCAAAACATGCAGCCCATGAAAGCCCGTCAATAGATAAAACGTGCCGCCAAACACCCCTGACTTAAAGCCAAAGGGCAAACTCATCCACTCCACCGCCTGACCGTAGAGAAAGAAACTGCCCATCGCCATCGTCAACAACCAAAAAGCTCGGAATCCCCATAGATTGTCTCGGTGCAAAAAGCGCTCGGCAAAGTAGATCACAAAGCTGCTAGAGACCAGCACAATCGTGTTAATGAGTGGCTCATGAATCTCTAAGCCTTCAAACCCGGCAGGAAGCCAGTCGGTAGCGCTGGTTTTATAAACGGTATAGACTACAAAAAAGCTAAGGAAGATAATGCTCTCTGACAATAGAAAGACAATGAAGCCAAACATGCGGTGGTCTTCTTCTTCATGGGCCGCAGCCTGGGCCTCAAGGGCCGGATCAAGATTCGCTGAGGTCACTGACTAACTCCTTCGTCGGATCGTTTGCAGTCAAAGGTTCATCGCTGCCGTAGCCGTAGGGAGGCGACAGGATAATCGGAATTTGTTCAAAGTTCTCATGGGGGGGCGGCGAAGAGACCACCCACTCCAGACCAATCGCCCGCCAGGGATTGTCATTGGCTTTTTCACCTCGGACCCAAGAACTGATCATATTCAAGATAAAGGGCAGAGTTGAGACCCCCAGTAAAAAACCGCCCAGGCTAGCAATGACGTTCCAGAAGGCAAACTCTGGGTCATAGGAGGCCACTCGCCGAGGCATTCCCTGTAAGCCTAGTGGGTGCATCGGTAGAAAGATCAGATTGATGCCAACGAAGGTGAGCGCAAAGTGGAGTTTACCTAGCCCTTCGTAATACATCCGCCCCGTCATTTTCGGGAACCAGTGATAAATGGCGGCGTAGAAACCCATCACCACGGCCCCATTGATGACGTAATGGAAATGGCCCACTACAAAATAGGTGTTGTTGACATGAATATCAAAGGGAGCTGAGGCCAGCATAATCCCCGTGATCCCTGCAAACAGAAACATCGACAGTCCCCCTAGGCCAAACAACATGCCCGTTGTCAGCCGCAGTTTGCCGCCCCAGATCGTCGCCACCCAGGCAAAGACCTTGATGCCCGTGGGCACCGAAATCGCCATCGTGGTGAACATAAACAGCATCCGCATCCAGCCGGGAGTGCCGCTGGCAAACATGTGGTGCGCCCAGACAATGCCGCTCAGCCCAGTAATAATCAGCGATGAAACCGCCACGACTCTATAGCCAAATAGGGGCTTCCGGGAGTAGACCGGGAACACCTCTGAGAACACCCCAAAGATGGGCAGGATAATCACGTATACCGCCGGATGGGAGTAGAACCAAAAGAAATGCTGATACAGGACCGGATCCCCGCCCCGTGAGGGTTCAAAAAAGCTAGTGCCCACCGTTAGATCGAGCAGCAGCATCACCGCCCCTGCCGTTAAGGCTGGGAGGCCAAAGAGCTGAATAATCTGAGCGGATAAGACAGTCCAGCAAAAGGCAGGCATCTTAAACCAGCCCATCCCTGGCGCTCGCATTCTAAAAATAGTGGTGACAATGTTTACCGCACCCATAATCGAGGACACCCCCGACAGGGCCACCGCCAACAGCCACAGCGATTGACCGTTAATCAAATTGCCGGTCGGGTTCTGCAAACTGACGGGCGGGTAAGCCCACCACCCTGATTGGGAGGGGCCACCGGGGACAAAGAAGCTAACGATGAGAATGATGCCAAAGACAGGCACCAGCCAAAACGCAGCCGCATTCAATCGCGGGAAGGCCATATCCCGTGCGCCAATCATCAGCGGCACGAGGTAGTTTGATAACCCATTGAGCATGGGAAAAGTCCACAGGAACAGCATGATCGTGCCGTGCATGGTGAACAGGCCGTTATAGACGGTGCGATCGACCAGATCAGACTCAGGGGTAATGAGTTCGCCTCGCATCACCATTGCCAGCAAGCCGCCAAACAAAAAGAAGACGAAGGCAAGGACGATGTATTGAATGCCAATCACCTTGTGATCGGTGCTAAAGCTAAAAAATCTGCGCCAGTTATCTGGGGCACCCGGTTGGGGCTGCAGAATGGGAGGGGTAACCTCCAAAGATGCGTTACTCATGGGAATCTTGCTCTGAGCTAGCGTAATTTACAACAGGGGAAGGGGCAGGTTTCACCGTTGCCCAACCCAGGTCAATGGCGCTTTGGGCCTCTTGAGTGAACTCTTCATAGGCAATATTTTGAGCGGCGGTGGGCGAGGTCGCGGCTGCTGTCGCTAACCATTGTTGATAATCTTCAGCAGACTCCACCACTACATTGGTTTGATTGGCGGCAAAGTAGGTGCCGCTGTACTCCGAATCCCGAAGGCGGTAGCGCCCTGCTCGAATGGGGGTAAATTCAAACCCAATTTCTCGCCCTGGAACGATATCTTGCTTGACCCGAAAGGCGGGGACAAAAAAGCCGTGTAGAACATCTTCTGAAGACAGCAATAGCCGCGCTCTTTGATCGACGGGCAGATGCAGTTCAGTGCTGCGAATATCTGGGTCAGGGTAGTGAAATTCCCAGGCCCATTGTCGAGCATAAACATTAATAGGAGGGGACTCCGGCTCAGATTGGTCTACAGGGGCCGCTGCCGCCATCGGCATCCCCATTGCCATCGGTCCCATAGAGCCGAGAATACCCATGCGGTCATAGGTTTGGTAGCTCACCGTCGCAATCCAAATCACGAGCAGAACCGGAATCGCGGTCCACACCACCTCTAGCTTTAGGTTGCCTTCAATCGGGGGGCCATCACTGGCATCGTATTTAGCGGCTCGTTGAAAGAGGACGGCATAGAGCAGCGTGCCCATGACGCCTAAAAAGATAAAGCTGCCCAGGGCGGTCATAAAGCTGAATAGATTATCAACTAGCACGGACTCTGCCGAGGCTTGGACGGGCATCCAGCTATAGGCTTGTTGACCCATCCACAGACTGATCAGTAGGTCGGCGATCGCAAGCCCTACCAGCGCTAAAATTGTGCGTCGATTCATCGATGCGAAATCCTCTAATACATGAAAAGTATATTGAGCTGAGTATTAGGATTGATCCCAGCTCGAATCAGGCGATCGGCGCTGACGTGAACGCCAAAGTCGGCCCCTAAATGTGCCCCTAACGTGCCGTGCAAAAACATGAGTGCAAAGATGCCTAGACCGGCGAGGAGATAGCTCCACTGCACCTGACGCGCCCGATCCTGCCGCCACACATAGCGCTGAAATCCTCGCCAAACGGTCATCCCCACAATCAGACCCAAGAGCAGAACACCACCGACGCCATGCCACAGCATCGTGTCCCTTGCTCCTAAGCCCCAGGGACTCACCATATCCATCGGGGGATCGGCCAGCAGAATTTCGTAGAACCCCGCGGCCACGGTAAAGAAGGTGATGATTGCCGCTGCTACCATATTGAACCAGCCTACGTCGTACAGGTTAGAGCTGGTGGTGGGAATGGCGAGGAACTTGAAGATGGGTTTTTCTAAGGGGTAGAGAGCCGCGACGATATCAAATGCGATCGCAACAATAAATAGCCCCAACGTCAGATGTACCAAGTTGGGATGAATCGGCACCCCGTAGGGCAAGCCATTCGCGCCCACGCCCAAAATTGGGGAGAATAGTCTATCGATCACTGCAATAAGCCTCCCCGCGCGGCTTCGACCACCGCCTCAGTGTGCAAACCGTAGACCCACACTAGCTTGTCGCCCAGGTAGATCTGAAACAGCACAATGACGGTCAGAAGTGCATTCATACCCAAATAGGGGATGGGTAAAGCATCGGGCTTTCGCAATCGCAGGATATAGCGCCAGCCGGTAATCGCAGCAAGCACACCAGATAAAGCCCAGCCGATTAATGTATGAAGACTGAGATCGCCGGTGGCAGCCGCATAGGGCATGGCTAGCCCCGCCTCAACTTGACCGAAGATCACCGCAACAAAGATAGAGAGCGTTGCGAAGACCATATTCCACCAGCCCACCTCGAACAGACGGGTATTCTTAGTGAAATATCCAATCCCATCACAGAGAACCGCGAATAGAACCATCGCAATTACAAAATGGACCACGATGGGATGAAGGGTGTCGGGATAGGGCAGATTGTGACTATTGAGGGGGGGTAAAAGATCTTGGAACACTGGCTTCTCCTAAGAGAACAAACTAAAATTTTCCCAAAAAGACTATTGGAAACACCAAGATTAAAAAACATTTTTATTGACTGTATTTATAGCTTAATTATAGTTGAATAAAATGGATTTCAAAAAATCAAGTATTTTGTCTTTATTGAATTCTTGAAATTCTCATTTTGACTATTCTTGAACTTAAGACCCTTCATCTAGAAGGTGAGTGAGAGTCGAGGGGAATAGAACTCTTCAAACATATCCTAGCTCACACATTTAGTTTAACACTTTAACCGATCAAGAAGCCTTCTAACCCGTCAAACGGTGAGCCGTCAGAATGTCATCCTGACTAGGACTAATGATGGCTCACCTGCGATCGCATCTCTGAGTGGGAGTAGGACGATTGCTTCCTTTCCCTTTTGCGGATCACATATTTGCGAAGCTCTTCTGCACCGAGCAGGATGGGGGGCCACATCAGCAGCATCAGCCACTGATTCAGATGTAGTGGAGCTGTGGAGAAAATCTTTTCTAGGGGAGCAATGTAAATAATCGCCAAGATCAAAATCCACTCGCTGGCAATGCCCAGCCAAATGAAGCGATTGCTGAAAAACCCTAACCGAAAAATAGAGGCTCGTTCAGAGCGACAGGAAAAGACATTGCCGTCCTGACAGGCCACAATCGTAGCGAGGGTGAGGGTGGTCGCCTGCAGGTAAATACTCATCACCGCCGGGTCAGCATTATGGCTCAAAATAGAAGGGCTAACGGCCTGTAGATCCGCGAACGAGTATCCGTTCTGGCTCCAAACCGAGAAGAAGACCGTCATACCTGCGATCGCTTCAATGGGACCGAGAAACCCGTAGGCACGCGCCAGCAAAGACCTATCTAGCAGTCGCTTTGATTTAGAGCGAGGGGGTAAACTCATCGTCCCCGGCTCAGCGGATTCGGCCCCCAGAGCCAGCGCTGGAATCATATCGGTCCCTAAATCAATTGCTAGAATTTGCAACACGACTAGCGCAGGGGGGATTTTAAGGATGACCATCAGCAAAAACGGCACGATTTCCGCCACGTTAGACGCCAAAATATAGGTCATAAACTTGCGGATATTTTGATACACGGCCCGCCCTTGGGCAATCGCTCCCACCAGCGTGGCAAAGTTGTCATCGAGCAAAACAATATCAGCCGCTTCACGGGCAACATCGGTGCCGCTTTTGCCCATCGCAATGCCCACATTAGCGGCCTGGAGCGCAGGGGCATCATTGACGCCATCGCCGGTCACCGCCACAATATGACCGAGGCTTTTGTAAGCCTGGACAATTTGGAGCTTTTGCTCTGGCATCACCCGCGCAAAAATGATGCCAGACCAGCGGTGCAGCACTTGGCGCAGTTGGGCGTCAGACAGATGACTGAGTTCATCGCCGGTAATTACTTTGGGCTTCCCCTGAAAGAGACCAATTTCGGTGGGGTCACCCACTTCTTGCCAATCAGAAATGGGTGCTGCTGTGCCTTGAGCCGGGGTGGTGAGATGAATGAGCCGAGCGTTAGAGCATAGCGCTCCTCCAGAAAGTGAAGATGCCCTCAAGTCACTTCTTCATGAGCAAGCATCAGCTCGTCACAAAGAACGTCTTCAGGCGCTCTACTGGCTCAAAAGTGGTCAAGTAACAACACGATTAGAACTTTCGAGTCTTCTGGGGCGCGGTGAATCAACCGTCTATCGCTGGCTAAAGCTCTATAAAGCAGGTGGCCTAGCAGCACTGTTGGAGATCAAGGTCAGCTCCGGCAAGCGTGCCATGATTCGAGACGACGTACTCGACAAACTCAAGGCCCGCTTATCAGAACCCACCGGGTTTGAAAGCTATGGTGCCATTGTCCAATGGCTACGCGATGCCTGTGGTCTTGAGGTGCCGTACAAAACGGTCCATCAAACCGTCCACTACCGTCTCAAAGCCAAACTCAAGGTGCCTCGTCCCCGCTCACGAAAGACCGATGAGGCCCAGCAAAACGCCTATAAAAAAAACTGCCTCGCCTGATTACGGTAATGACCACTCACTTTGGTCAGGGGCACACTGTGCGCTACTGGTGCACCGATGAAAGTCGCTGGGGCCTCAAAACGCTCACGGGTCGAGTCCTCACGCTTCGAGGCATTAAACCTGTTGCTTTGGTTCAATGGCCCCGCGATGCCTTTTGGCTCTATGGGGCCGTTGAACCGCTGACGGGGCAGTCTTTCTTCTATCGCTTTTCACATCTTGATGCGGTCTGCTTTGAGCTGTTTCTACAAGAATTTGGAGCCGCCTTTCCCCACACGATGAATCTATTGCAAATGGATCAGGCGGGGGCACATATTGCCCAACAGATCCGATGGCCACAGAATGTGTTGCCCATTTTGCAGCCGTCTCACAGTCCCGAACTCAATCCAGTCGAGCGGTTGTGGCAGGACCCCAGAAAACACTTCAAGGGGAAAAGCTTTCAAACGATCGTCCAATTAGAAGACGCTCTCTTTAACCAGATCAATTGCCTCTCTAAAGAAACAGTCACCTCGCTGACTGGATATTCCTACATCTTGGATGCGCTCACCATGCAGGTCATACAATAGGTGAATTGGTATCAATCCCTGTCGCAAACGCCTTCAAAGCATTGACAGAAGGGACAACACCGACAGAGGTGATGCAACAATACCACATTGCGATCGTGGCCCACGGCAAGCCCCACCGAGAGGATATTGCAGCCTTTCAACAGCAGTTTATCCAGGGTGTAGGCTCTTGCCCCAAAAGTCTTAGATAGTTCACTAAACAGGAGGGATATCGCCATGCTCACCTCTGATCTCAACCAAAACCTTGAACAATATCAGTCTGACATCGATCCTTGGGATACCCCTCTTTCAGAGCCGGTATCAAAGCCTGAACCGATGGCTCATCCATCACAGATCGCATCTCCTCCGATTCTGAGTCCCGTGAGTGCCCCAACGCCTTGTTCAGGTTCTTCGGCAGAGAGTCCCACCGTAGAGTCTCTCCTGCACTGGGGACTAAAGCTCCCTCCGAAGAGTCTTACTTTTTCGGAGTGGAAAGATGCGCTGGCGCTCTTGATGTGGCAAGCTTCGGTTCTGCGGTTATCCCAGGTACTCATTGAAGACGAGCTAAAACTCAAAGCCTGCCGTAAAGGAACGCTGAGAACTCAAATTCAGGATGCGTTAGCACTCCTCTTTTGGCTAGGGAATGATGGTGCAATGAGCCATGCTTAAATGTCGGTGCAGTTCTTAATCAATGTAGCTGATGGAAACGGGTTCGCTGTCTTGTCCGATTCCCATAGAGCAATACCCCCATGTCCTTTTGGCCCATGGGGGCGGTGGCAAGTTAATGCATCAGCTCATCGAGCAGATGTTCATAGCTGTGTTTCAGCCAGATGTGGCGTGTCAGCATGATGCCGCCGTACTGGAAGTTCCTGCTGGGAAACTTGCCTTTACCACTGACTCCTATGTGGTACATCCCCTGTTTTTCCCTGGGGGTGACATTGGTTCTTTGGCTGTTCATGGAACCGTCAACGATCTAGCGATGGCGGGTGCCCGTCCGCTGTATCTCAGCGCCAGCTTCATTTTAGAAGAGGGACTAGCGATGGAGACCCTGTGGCAAGTGGTGCAATCCATGGCGCAGGCCGCTCAGCGGGCCAAAGTCCAGGTGGTCACGGGGGATACAAAGGTAGTAGAGCGTGGTAAGGGGGATGGGCTATTTATCAATACTGCGGGTGTGGGTATCGTTGAGCATAACCAAGTGATCCATCCGCAGTCGGTGCAGCCCGGAGATGTTGTGTTGCTCAGTGGTGATCTCGGGCGTCACGGGATTGCGGTGATCGCCGTCCGAGAAGGGCTGGAGTTTGAAAGCAATATAGAGAGTGATTCAGCTCCGCTCAATGATGTGGTGTTGGCGCTATTGGCGGCTGGCGTTGAAGTTCACTGTTTACGGGATTTGACTCGCGGGGGACTTGCCAGTGCTTTGAATGAGATTGCGGTGGCGGCAGGGGTTACAATCGCACTCCAAGAAACAAGTATTTCCGTCCGACAAGATGTACAGGGAGCCTGTGAGATTCTTGGATTTGATCCGTTATATGTTGCTAACGAAGGACGATTTGTAGCTTTTGTCCCGCAAAAATCTGTTGATCTAGCCCTTTCCATTTTGCACAGCCAAAATCATCTGTTGGCCCAGGTTATTGGTCAAGTGACAGAGAATTCAGCGGCTCGTGTCACTATCGAGAGCAGAATCGGAACTCAGCGCATTGTTGATATGCTAAGTGGTGAACAGCTTCCTCGTATTTGCTGAGCCAGTTGAAGTCAGCCGAGATCGCAACCATCTACAGTTGCTCAGGAGCTACCCCTAGCGATCGCAACTGCTCAGCCAGTCGTTCAGCCCTCTGTTTCTCTTGCTCAGCCCTCTGTGTAGCTTTGTCGGCTCTATCTTTCTCTTGTTCAGCTCTTTGAGTTTCTTGTTCGGCCAACTCGGCAGAGGTCGGTGTCCAGTGGTCTGAGGCATCATACCAACGGAGCCACTGGCCTGTTGCGGCCTGAAAATCCCCTTCCCAAACGCCAAGCCCCAGCTCTAGCTCTTCAAACCAGTGGCGGTTGTTCGTGATCTCTAGCTCTTGATATCGTGTTGCCGTGAGTTGGAATAGTCGAAAGTTATTCTCATACCTATCAAAGACGGCATAGTAGGGTACTCGAAGAATGCGCTCGTAGACGTCCCATTTGCCTGGGGGTTGATTGATCTCGCGGAGGCTCCGACCGAGATCTTCGTCTTCGGTTCCGGGTGAGAGCAGCTCTACCACTAAAAACGGACTGACCCCTTCTTGCCAGATCACATAGCTCCAGCGCAGATCTTCCTGTTGTTTGGCTTGGGGTACACCGAGGACGAGGAACCAGTCGGAGCGCTTATGCCAGGGGGTATGACGGCTATCGTAGTAGACATTAATATCGGTGCCGATAAAGATATCGTCGGCTTCGTAGGTCGGGAGCTGGCAGGTTTCTCTCAGGAGCTGGGGCTGAAAATCGTGAAATTCGTCGGGCAACCCTAACTCCTCTGGATACTCACTGGGGAGGTCATACATGGTGGGTAGCGGTTTCTGCACCGATGTGGGGGATTTACCTTGAACCATGCTGATTTCATCCCAAAGTATGTATGAACTAGCGTAGCATTTGTTACTCTGTCTCTGTTACAGGATGACTTCGCTGACTGCGTTCCCCCATTTACCCGGTCTAAACCACACTGTTCTCTCGAATGGAATCTAACGCTGACTCAATCAGGAATCTTGATCGACTTTGACCTGACTGCTTAGCATGGGCATCAATTTTGCTCAAGACTCTCTCAGGGACGGTGATGTTGATCCGTTTTTTGGTTCCAGAAAGCTTCAACACGTCAACGTCAACAACGCCCCAGATACCATCGGCATAGTCCTTGTTTTGTTGATGGACTTCCATTGAAGAAGGTTGGGGGATATCTTCACCATCTATTAACAAGCCTTCGATGTGGCACTCGACCGCTTCAGTCGCTGCGGCGATCGCTTCGTCAAAGGTATCGCCAGCAGAAAAGCACCCTGGTAGATCAGGGACAGTCACCCCGTAGTCACTGTCTGCGTCTTTGTGAATAACGATTAGGTATCTCATGAGATTACTGTCTCCATTGCCATCCGGCTTGCTTGTAGGTGCAGCGTTCCTTTGGGTAGGTCTTTTTTGGGGTGGGGGACTGTCTACTCTACCTTTAAGCTTAGGATGCTTGAACTGCTGATGGCTCCCCTTAACGTTGACCAGCACCTAGCCCTCAGAGTTCAGCCTGCTGATCACTGCTGAACTCTTCATACCTTAAGTGTACACACTATACACACTGAAAGCGCATTTTAGTTATCAGTGCTCATCAATATCCGCTCAGCAGCTTCAATCGGTTGATTTGAGGCAGCAGAGAGGTCATCTCGCTCTAACTACGCGCACTCGCTCTTTAGAAAAGTTCAGTGCTTTCACCGTTTCATTTTCCTAAAGGGTGGGGAACAATAAACACATCAGAGAAAACCGTTCTAGTCAAAGGTCACTTAAACATCCCCCATGCCCACGCTATCGGATCAAGAAATCCGTTCTCTCATTCAAATCACTCATCCTGAGGTCATTTATTCAGCACAGGGGCAAGTCAAAGGTGAAGCGCTCCTCACCCGTTGCCGGAATGATGCCACCAACTATAAAGCCGCTATTGAGAACATCAAAGCTGCTCAAGGTGGGGTGATATTAGACACTCAGATTCACGTCTGTAAAGAAGCTGCTCACGCCGCAGTGCTGGGCATAGTGACTACTGAGCACCTCCATGTAACAGAGACCACCAAGGCTCAAAAGGCTTCACTCAAGAGCATCTTTGACGCTGCTGGTACACAGTCAGCCAAATTTGTCTGTAATCTACTCGATAGTGCATCTGACAATCTAAAACGCATCGCAAAAATTGAGGACAGCCGCGAAAAACTTCTGAGATTTAACAATGTCTATCGTGGTCAGAAAAGAATGACCATAGAGCTGCTGAAGTTAAGAGATGCTCATCCGGTCCTTATCGCAGAAGTAGAACAGCTACACAAGCCTCAGTCTACCAAGACTCTTTCAACAATCTGGCAGAAGCTTACTAATTGGGATGAATCCGAGACGCTGAAGCTACTCAAAAAAGCCAATGCTTTTGCAACATTGACGGAGTTTTGATCATGAAATTGAAAGAACTTAAGACTGAGGCTTATCGGCGTTGCGGAGTGACGACGACTAAGCAGCTCAAGAAACAGTTCCCTCACCTGACCAAGAATCGAGACTTAAGACGTAAGACATCCTGGCAAGCCATCGTAGATTACTTAGCAGACGATCTAACCCTTGCCGATATAGAGCGCACTGATCGGGAGGTTAAGCAAGGCCTACACCGTATAGGAAGGGCAACAGGCCAAAGTTACCAGGAGGTAGAAGACACTTGGCAGATGTTGAACGACACTCCTATCGAAAAGTCCTTTGCCATTGTTGAGCGTGAGTATGCCCTATCAGTTGAGGATGCTGAATGATGTTAACTTTTGACGACCTCGGCAAGCTGCCTAAAGCCTCTGGCGTCTATCGAGTAATGGACTGCGATCGCAACGTGATTTATGTCGGACAGGGTAAAGACATCCATGCCCGCTGGAATAACCAAAAGCACCATAGGCATGATGAAATCATCAAATATTGTAAAGGTTTAACCCCTCTCATTGAGTGGGTTCTGGTACCTGAATGGTTGTTATTTAGAACAGAAAATTGTGCTGTCCGTTTTTATAAACCTGTTCTGAATCGGAATACGCCGCAGATTGTTTGATGAAAAAATCGCCTTCCTCAACAATCCACTGTTCCAAGTGCGATCGCAAGGCTCACAAGAAAGATACCAACAAGAGCGGCACTCAGCGCTATGCCTGCCCTAACCCAGATTGTGCTGTGAAGTCATTTACGCCGACTCAGAAACCCACAGGACGCCCCAGAGGCAGTGTAGGAAACTGTCCAGCTTGCGGAAGCTCCTGGACGAAAAAGACAGGTAAAGTCGGCTCCCCTTACGCCTATTGCAACGAATGCAGCAAAAGTTTTCAGATTAAATTTTGATTGTTTCTTCTGAGGTGTGGGG
>JBAUJD010000977.1:0-3679 GCA_049683515.1 Thermosynechococcaceae cyanobacterium
ACTTATCCCAATCTTTAATAAAGGGTCGCTCGAAGGCTGAACCAATTTCAGGATACATGAGTGACCATTGCTGAACACGAGGCTCAACTGGACTGATGACCTTCCATAGAGGAACAGCCAGGATCAGCGGATCGACGTTACCTTGAGGATCAAAATGGACCTCAACTTGAGGGATGGCGAATAGGTGGCTGAGGGCTTCTTGGGTAATGCAGACCCATAAATCTCGAAACTGTTGCGGCGTTAACTGCTTTGACTCCAGTAGACCTGATAAGCAGGCATAGCCAGTCATTGATGCATTCTCAGGGACTTTACACTGGGGCACATAACGCCGGAGTAAATAAGCCAATCGCTCCTTTTCACCTAAGCTACTTTCAGCAAAGTGAATCTGCCCGTTCCCGAAGTACACTCGCCAACTGAGGGCTGCATGTTTGGGATCATGAAATATTGCACAACCTGACGAATGCTGAGACAGCAGATGAGTGAGAGCTTTTGCCGGAGATCGACGTGAATACGTTGCGTTCACGCTCTGCGGACTACTACCTAGCACGGTCTGCTTCATTAATCCCCCTAATGAAATTATGTTTGCGATAGTTGTCTGCTACTGATAGCGGTGGCTCGCTATGCAAGAGAATTATCGTCCGTTTTATGTGATCCATAAACTGAGACTAGAAAACGGTCATGTTGCTTGATAGCAGAGGACATTATCAAATAAGGATAATGTTTGCCTCTGTATGTATACGGAGCATCACTTCAGTAATTATGCCCAAGCCAGTCGTCTAATGAACATCGCTAGCATAAATTGCCTGAATCAACGACCGTAAAATTCACTACGTTAATAGAGCGTCTCCAGATCTTAGCTTAAGATTAGCTTAAGGTTCTTGACCAGGATTCATGGCACCTCTCCTCACAAAAATTTTCGGTCATTCAATGAGGGGGAATGGAAGAAAGAACGCACTTATAAGGGAGATAGGCTTGAGCAACACAATGCCAGACCGCTTTTGGCAAGGCGTACAGGAATTTAACCAGGGGGAATATTATGCCTGCCACGATACTCTGGAGGCGTTGTGGATGGTCGCTTCGGAGCCACCTAAAAGTCTGTACCAAGGCATTCTCCAGATTTCGGTAGCCTGCTACCACTTGGGGAACCAAAATTGGCTAGGGACTGTCACCCTTTTGGGAGAAGGGATTCGACGGCTTCAGACCTATGAACCCACCTATGCCGAGCTTGATATCGCTCTCTTAATAGAAGAGAGTTGTCAGCTTCTCACTCAGCTTCAAGAAGCAGGCGCAGAGCAAGTCCACCAATTTGACCCGGCTCAGGTGACCCGCACCCTGAAGCTCCGAGTCTGGTCTGGGGAATGACCCCGAAAAGAATTAGGTTGGCGTCATAACGCTACGGCATAATAACTGCAGAGAATCGTCGAAAAAGGGGATTGAGAATGGTGACACGAGCAAAAGCGTGGTTAATCGCGCCCCTTGTCATGGGAAGTTGTTGGCTGGGTTCAATGTCTACAGGGCGTGCCCAGAACCAGGGACAGGCGCTCACGCTGAGAGCTGATATTCAGCAGGCTAACGCTAAAACGGGGGTTGTTACCGCGAGCGGGAATGTACAAATGAGCTATCCGGCCCGTCAAATTCAGGCCACCTCAGCGCAGGCCCAGTACTACAGCCGTGAACGTCGCATTATTTTAAGCGGCAACGTTTATATTCTGCAGGAAGGCAATAGTCTACGGGCTGAGACCGTAACCTATCTCATTGATGAAGGTCGCTTTGTGGCCGTCACTGATTCTAAGACCCAGGTTGAGTCGGTGATTTTAGTCGAAGATTCGGATGCGCCTGTTATTGAGAACTAAGCGCTTGAAAAGAGGACTGTCATGAGATTGCTGCTGCAGGATGTCAGTAAGTCCTACCGACGCAGAACCATTGTTAATCACGTAACGCTCTCTGTGCATCAGGGCGAAATTGTGGGGCTACTGGGTCCTAACGGGGCCGGTAAAACGACCACTTTTTACCTGGCAACGGGGCTAGAGCGGCCTGAGCAGGGGCAAGTTTGGCTCGGGAGTCGAGATATTACTGACTTGCCCCTGCATCGGCGGGCGCGGTTGGGGATGGGCTATTTAGCCCAAGAAGCCAGTATCTTTCGGAATCTAACGGTGCGGGATAATTTGCTGTTAGTGATGGAGCAAACGCAGATCCCGCGTCATGAATGGGCGCAGCGAGTGGATCGGCTTTTGACGGAGTTTCAGCTTCATGGCGTCGCTGAAACGCTAGGTCTGGCGATTTCTGGGGGAGAGCGTCGCCGCACGGAATTAGCTCGGGCGCTGGCGGCGGGACCAGACGGTCCAGATTTTTTATTGCTGGATGAACCCTTTGCAGGGGTTGATCCCATTGCGGTTGCCGATATTCAGGTGATTATGAGGCAGTTGCGCGATCGCAATCTCGGCATTCTCATCACCGATCACAACGTTCGGGAAACGTTAGCCATCACTGACCGCGCCTATATTCTTAGAGAGGGCAGCATTTTGGCTTCGGGTAAACCCGAAGAACTCTATCGCCACCCCCAAGTGCGCGAATATTACCTAGGGGAAAGCTTTCAGCGATGAGTGAACGTCTCTACGATGTGGTCCTATACGGGGCCAGCGGATTTACGGGCCAGCAAACGGTCCAGTACTTTGCCGAACAGGCTCCCTCGACCTTGCGGTGGGCCATTGCGGGGCGGAATCGTCAAAAGCTAGAGACGGTCGCGCAAGGCATTGATCAAGAGATTGATATTTTGGTTGCAGATGGTGGCGATCAGGCTGCTGTCGATGCAGTAGTCTCTAAGACCCGCGTACTGCTCAATACCGCTGGCCCCTTTGCCCTCTATGGCAGTGCCGTTGTCGATGCCTGTGTGCGCCTGCAAACGCACTACGTTGATATCACAGGCGAAACGGTTTGGGTTCGCGCCTTGATTGAGCAATATCATGACCGGGCCGCAGCCCAAGGCACCCGCATCATTCCCTGTTGTGGGTTTGATTCGGTCCCTTCTGATTTGGGGGCGTACCTAATGGTGCGGGCAATGCAGGCAGAGGGCTTAGTTTGCCAGAGCGTGAAAGCTTACTACCAAATAGCTGGCGGCTTTAATGGAGGCACTCTGGCATCTGCCTTCAATCTGATTGATTCAGGGCAGTGGCAGCAGGTGAGCGATCCCTATTTACTGAATCCATCGGGAACCATGCTTGCTACGGTACAGGAACAAGATCGTGATCCACTCCGGCCTCACTATGATGCGGCGGTGGGTACTTGGACGGCTCCGTTTTTTATGGGGCCAGTCAATACCCGCGTGGTGCGCCGCAGTGGCGCGTTGTATGACCAGTGGTTAGAACCCTATAGCTCAGAGTTTCACTATCAGGAATATTTGAAATTTTCAGGGCCACTGGCGGGAGTCAGTGCGATTGCAACCACCCTGGGCACCGCTCTTTTCCTTATGGTCCAGCAGCCTTGGGCACGGCGATTACTACGGCCCTATTTACCCCAGCCAGGGGAAGGTCCATCAAAGCAGACGATGGATCAAGGCTGGTTTCGCTGTCAATTACTGGCAACGGATGCCGAAGGTGAGCAGATGAAGGGTCTGATTTACAACCAGGGCGATCCCGGCAATCGCTCAACGGTGAAGTTTTTGTGTGAATCGGCGTTGGCG
>JBAUJD010000978.1:0-1978 GCA_049683515.1 Thermosynechococcaceae cyanobacterium
AGCCAGTGCTGGTCGATAATCTAGCGATGCAGCTTGTCATGCGCCCCCGTGACTTTGACGTGATTCTGGCGGGGAACTTATTTGGCGATATTTTGAGCGATCTAGGCGGTGCGATCGCAGGGTCCATCGGTTTACTAGGGTCGGCTAGCTTCAATGAACAGGGGCTAGGACTCTACGAACCCGTCCACGGGACAGCTCCAGACATTGCGGGAAAAGGTATCGCCAACCCCCTGGGTATGATCAGCAGCATTGCCATGATGCTCCAGTCCTGGGGCGAGGCAACGGCAGCAGCAAAACTGACTCAGGTTCAGCATCAAATTCTAGAGCAGGGTTACCGCACAGTGGATTTGTACACGAACAAAGCAGAAGAGACAAAGGTCAGTACGCAGGAACTAACCTCACGCTTTTGCGAACTGCTCTGAGGAGTAATGTTGCTGACTGCCGTCTATCCTAAAATCAAGCTTTGACCCTGCCATCGTTAATTGAGCTTCAGCGCACTCGCAGGAACCTCATCCCATGAACCAACGGTTCGCAGTCTCGCCATCCATCCTTCTTCTTTTTGAAGGTCCGTAAGGTTCTGCAAAAACGATTCATGACAGTCTTGGGCCTGCTGCTCATCACAGCAAGCAATGCAGGCATAGAGAATACCGTTAGGGTCGAGTTGTTCATTAACCCAGATTGTCGCTGCCATTATTGTCCCTCCACTCGTCTAGCAGTGGTCTATTGCAAAAACAAATAAGGAGGAAGCACAGATGACTTCCTCCTCAGTAAAATGCAACACAGCAAAGAATAACTGAAATCAGGCGCTTTGACTTGATTAGTAAGCCAAGCCCATACTGCGAGTTGTTTCTGCGCCCAGATACACACGAATACTCAAGAAATCAGTCGGACAGGCTGTTTCACAGCGCTTGCAACCAACACAATCTTCAGTTCGGGGAGAGGCCGCAATCTGACCGGCTCTACAACCATCCCAAGGGACCATTTCTAGAACGTCAGTGGGGCAGGCACGAACACACTGGGTGCATCCGATGCAGGTGTCGTAGATTTTGACTGTATGAGACATTGAATGAAAGCTCCACGTTTTAAAGGTGCTAACGGTCAATCTTTACCATTGGCGGCGTTATCAAAAAGTGACCGAGGTCGATGATGCTCTAACGAATCTAAGTTTACAGCAGTGCTTTTACCACTTCTACAAAAAACATAGGAAACTTCAAACTCTGTAACCTTATAAGCAATCATACTTACTCCCTTTAGCGGCTCACTCTTAAATCTTGATGCCGGTCTGGCAGGACAATCTTGAGTCCCTATAAAATAGAGTTGCCCCTGTATTGTCAGACCATCTATGGATCCCCGGCAACCAGCACAAACCTATGAAATTGTCTGTTTAGAGCATCAGAGCGGCTGTTTGTATGCAGAAGTCGTCCAGCAGGTGAGTGAGCGACAGCGATCTTGGCTGCGGCCCTTGGCGCTGTCCCTTGGTGAGGCTGAAGCGCTTGATAATATCGTCTACGATCTACGGGGCTGTTCTGATCTACTCTGGCCGCAAACGCAGCTTAGGGCGGCTTTAGATATGGAGCTATTGTCGGTATTGGCAATGCTGCCACCAGAGAAGCCCTACTCTAGCGCATTGGACAAAGAAGCCCACAGGCAGCTCCATGACTTTCTCAACCGCCTATGCACCCTCTCGAATCAAGAGCAGGGGGAGTAATAGTGATGAACATTAGCGCGGTAAAAGAGCTTCAATGTGATGGCAAGACCATTGCCAGCCGTGCCTATCGCGAAAGAGGCTTTACACTAAACGATAGATCACCACCGTAGTTTGACCGTTTGTGAGTTCTCGTCACCTTCCGCACCTTTAGGGATGACAACGAACCTATAATGCCTGTTGAATAAGGGTCAATGCTCTCATGCCTCGTTGAAAATTGAGTCGTTTATGAGGCTTCAATCTCATTAAGTCGATAGCGAGGTCGTCCCACAT
>JBAUJD010000979.1:0-3340 GCA_049683515.1 Thermosynechococcaceae cyanobacterium
CATTAGTTCTCCTTGATGAAATTGGTCGAGGTACCGCCACCTTTGATGGCCTATCCATTGCCTGGTCCGTTGCCGAATACCTCGCCCTAGAGATCAAAGCCCGGACTATTTTTGCCACCCATTACCACGAACTCAATGAGCTTGCGACCTTAGTCGATAACGTTGCTAACTTTCAGGTACTCGTCAAAGAACTCCCTGATCAAATCATCTTTTTGCATCAAGTCCATCCCGGTGGAGCTAGCCGTTCCTACGGCATTGAAGCCGGACGTTTAGCCGGACTGCCTCCTTCTGTGATCAAGCGTGCCAAGCAAGTAATGACGCAAATCGAGAAGCACAGCAAAATTGCAGTGGGGCTACGTAAGGGGGGGCTAGCATCACCGAAAAAGCCATCCTTTACCTCACCGCAACCCGTCATAGATGACGTAGAGCAATTTGAGCTACCTTTCTAGTCAATCGTGATCTCGAAACTGCGACCTCGCCCATTTCTGCAACGAGGCCTGAGGGATTAATTTCGGGTTAAACTAAGCTGCTCTGAGCCGCCATCAAACATGCCGTTTGACAACACCTGCAAATTTCTTGCCGAACACTTCAGTGTCGATATTACCGCTTGGTTACTGGGTACACCCATTGCGCTGACGAAACTAGCGCCGTCAGAACTCTTTGCAGAACCCATTCGTGCCGACGCCGTAATTCTGCTTGAATCAAAAGATCTATGGGTTCAGATAGAATTTCAAACCGATCCTGACCCAGACATGCCATTCAGGATGGCCGATTATCGGCTCAGAGGCTTTAAGCGCTACCCTCACAAACAGATCCGGCAAATTGTGGTGTATCTCAGACCCACACGATCCCAGAGGGTATATCAAACTCATTTTGAGATGTCCGGCCTACGGAGCGAGTTTGAAGTGGTGAGGCTATGGGAGCAGCCAACGGAGATATTTCTGTCTTCACCCGGCTTATTGCCGTTTGCAGCTTTGAGCCAAACAGCGGACAAAATAAAGGTGTTGCGAGAGGTCGCTCGCCGGGTTGATGAAATTGAAGAGCGACGGACGCAAAGTAATGTGGCAGCAGCCAGTGCGATTTTGGCTGGGTTATTATTGGAGAAACAGGTGATCAGCCAAGTATTACGGAGAGACATTATGCGGGAATCTGTAATTTATCAAGAAATTGAGGCTGAAGCTGAGGCCAGAGGAGAAGCCAGAGGAGAAGCCAGAGGAGAAGCCAGAGGAGAGGTCAATTTTGCATTACGACTTCTCAACGGTCGTCTTGGGGAAATTGCCCCTTCAACAGAAGCTCAAATCCGTAAGCTTTCTCCCAAGCAGCTTGAAGAAATGGGAGAGGCAATATTAGATTTTTCTAGTCTTGATGATCTTGAGACTTGGCTCAAAGACCACTTATAACTGACGAAGACTGGGAGAGATTGCTGAGGAGAAGGAAGGCTTTATCTTGACGCGACAATCTTACCGATAAAGATTCAGCATCGATTGAAACGTTGTCACATCAAAACTTCTAGGGTCACCCCGATTCCCAGACCGATCCACATTGCGGTGCGTTGTAATCCGATTGCCCGGTACCCCCGTCCTCGCCACTAGCCAGGCTAAAGATTGATACTGAGCCTGCGTATAGCCCGAATGGGTTGCTTCCTTGCTCTCGCGGCCATCAGGAGGCGTCTCTAGCGAAATGTGATAGGCAAAGTTATTCACCGATGGCGGTAAACCCGGATTGGTCTTTACCGTTTCGGTACCGCGATCGCCTTCAAAAACTGAATTCCCTGCCCCAAAAGCCCGTTTCTCTGGTGGCACCAAGTAGATAATGGTGCCATCGAGCCAAATCAGCGCATGATAGCTGGCCTGATCGCCATCTTCGGGATGAGGCGTCTGAAAGTGATTGATTGCGCTCGTCCCAGACCCCACCGTTTCATGGAGCACAATAATCCAGTCATTTTTAGCAGGCTGACCAAAGGTGTCGCGAGCGTAGCGTTCACCATAATTACTCGGATCCACTGCTGCCTGAAACTGCTTCGGCTGATAGCCAGTGTTTTTGATTGAGGGGGGCACAGCAGCAGGTGACGGAGGTGCTGTTACAGGTGATGTCACTGCCCCTGGCTTCGCCGTAACATAGTCACCTGTCTGAGGGGTTACCCTATTGGACGCAGGCAGCGCATCCTCAGCAAACGGATCAGCTTGGACCGGCTGCAGGTCCACAGTCTGCGGCGGCGATCTGAGTAGATCTAACCCCTCATTACTCTGACGGCTAAATGCCGCCGTGATTGCCCCTGTAATTGCAATGACAACCACCAAAAATAGCAAATTTTGCTTCACAGTAGCTCCCCATGCCCCCTAACGCCGCTGACAAATATCGACGCCGTGCGTATCAGTGCCACAGGTTCGCAGTAGCCGATAGCGCTCAGTGAGCTGCTGCATCAAACGAGTCGGAGTTGGGCTAGGTCGCCAGGGATCGTGTGATTTGTAGCAATAGTAGGTTTCTAGCCCATCAATTCCAAAGGTTGCTGCCGCTGCTGCTAATATCTCTGGAGAACGCTTATACCGAGCCGGGTGAGCGAGCACTGCCAACCCCTGTGCTTCATGGATTGCATCAATGACACATTGGGCATCAGCGATGTGATCATCCTCGACCCGATGCCCATGCAAATAGGTCTGGAGGGCGGGCACCTCTGGGTCAAAATCATAGGCCAAGATATGTACATCGGTCTCGGCGAGTAAGGCCGTGATCTCTGTCCCAATCCATAGGGTTGGCAGCTTTTGCTCAGTAGGTTGAGCGGCCAGCCAACGTTGGGCAACTTTATACCCTTCAATGCTGTGGTGGTCTGTAATGGCGAAATCCTCTAGCCCCACAGCAATAGCCTGCTCCATGAGTGCTTCGGGGTGTAGTTGACCATCAGAGCAGTTGGTATGCAGGTGAAAGTTGTAACGACTGGGGCAGCTATCTGCCTGAATCGATTGAAAGACTGCCACGAGGGATGATGTGATTTGTGGGGCCATAGGGAGACCTAAACAACCTGAGCTTCAACTATATCTCAATGAATTTTTAATGATGGTTTAGAGGGGGATGAGGCTTAGGAGTCGCGCTAGACCTCTGAACCAGAAGACGATGGGCTAGGGGGCTGAATGAGATAGGCAGCGATCGCACCAGCTAAGAAACCGGCGATATTGCGAACTAAGGGGAGCCAATCAGAGGTGCGGGTCACCACAGGGGCAATCCCAAATGAGAAGAACAAGATGCCCCACAGGGGAGAGAAGATCAGCGCCCATTGCCAAGCGAATACCTGTCCTTCTTTACGAGGATGGGCTGCGAATCCACAGATCACGCCCCCTAACAC
>JBAUJD010000980.1:0-7470 GCA_049683515.1 Thermosynechococcaceae cyanobacterium
GTCTGGATGCTTAAGCATCACTCACCAAGCAATGTCATGGAAAATTTATCTCAAGAAAGGCGATCTTCAGTATGTCGGCAGCTCCGTAGAGTCCATTGCTCAACTGCAATATCATTTTATGAAGCAGGGATGGAACTCAGAGCTATCTGCACTCCAATCAGCTCCTTTAGATGAACTTACTAATCCCAGCAGTTCTTTAATGGAGAATGGACTATTCGCGAAAACGATTAACTGGTTACAGCAAGACAATATTTTTAACGATCAGCAGAAACAACAGAAGCTTATTGAAGAGATTTGCCAAGATAATCTTGAATCTCTCCTCTGGTTGCAAGAGGGACAAACAGAATGGCAAGAGGGAGTCACCACTCCAGCTTGGTTGACCCAATCCGTCGGAGATAGTGTCTTTCTGAATCTGGCAGAGATGGTCAAATTTTTACTACAGCGGCTGCGAGGCTGGCAAAGTTGTTCACCGCTCATTGAATCTCCCTATCAGCGCCCTTACCTTCTTGATTACCGAGATATTTGGAACCCCGTACCTGGCGGGACTCTAGCACCAGAGGCACTCAATAAGCTGGCTCAGTTGATGCGTCGAGGCTTGAGCTTGCGTCAGTTATCACTGTTTCTCAAGCAAGACGAACTGCATGTTGCCCAGATCTTGTCTCCTTATATTGACTGTAAACTGATCCACCTTAGAGATCCGCAGCCCCCCTTTGACAGAGTCCCAAGCATCATTAAGCCTGAAACACCACCTCAACCAAAGGCCGTGCCGGTAATCTCACCCACTCACAAGGTCCACAAAATTGTCTGTATTGACGATAGCCCTACCATTCTCTCCGAGATTCAGCGCTTTCTTGCGAGCGAACAGTTTGAGGTCACGGCTGTCGATGATCCAGTACTGGCATCATCTGTGATTTTTCGCATTCAGCCAGACTTGATTTTGCTAGATATTACGATGCCTCGCATCAATGGCTATCGTCTATGCAGTCTACTCAGAAGCAGCGCTGTCTTTGATAATACACCCATCATTATGGCGACCGGCAATACAGGACTCATTGACAAGGCTAGAGCCAAGCTAGCAGGGGCCACTGACTATATCACCAAGCCATTTACACAAAGGGACTTGATGTCAATTGTAGAGCGATATCTACAGCCAGCCTAATCGGCAGAGTGTTTTGGCAGCAAAACTAGTCGCTCTGATCGATTAGAGACCAAATTTACACATCTTAAAAACAGGACTATTACCCAACAGGAAAAACAATGAGCAAAATTTTGGTTGTAGATGATATTAAAGCTGAGTTGGAGTTGATCAGCAAGTATCTAACAGAGGCTGGATATACTGTAACGACGGCCAACGACGGCCAAGAAGCACTTGAGAAAGTCGATCAAGATCAACCGGATGCGATCGTGACCGACTGGATGATGCCCAATATGGGCGGCATCGATATTTGCCGCAAGCTTAAGAAAAACCCTGAAACGGCTGAAATTCCTATTGTTGCTTGCACTGCTAAGAACAGAGATGTTGATCGCATGTGGGCAAAAAAACAGGGAGTTAAGGGGTATGTAACCAAGCCTTGTACTGCAGAAGAGTTGATCTCAGTTTTGAAAGAAGCAATGGGGTAAAGATCAATGGAAACATCTAGTGCAGCTTCGAGAATTCAAGCCAATTTACAGGATTTATTTAGCGCTGACTTAGCTGCAGGAGATGCCTACATTCGCTTCCAGCTCACATCGGACATGAGTGCTTTATTGTCAATGTCCCAGGTGCAAGAATCTTTGGTTGTTCCAGCAGAAAAGATTACGCCTTTACCCAGCCTGCCAGAATCAGTGATTGGCATTATGAGTTCTCGCGATCGCGTTTTTTGTGTCTTTGACCTCGCGCAAACGTTAAGCTTACCGTCTCGACTGGTAGCACTCCAGCAATACCAAGTCATTGTTTTAGACGTCTCAAAACTAGTTTCGGCCGAGCAAGAACTCTATGTAGGTCTAGCCGTTGAGCGTTTACAGGGCATTACAAGATTGGCCTCTGAACAAGTTAATCTATCAACCGACTCTTTTCCCCATGCTATTGCACTCTACTTACAGGGTTCCGTGATTAAAGAAGATCAGATCACTCCCATTCTTGATCTTAAGAAAGTTACTAAAATCTTAACTCTAAATAGTTGATTGTTAAAGCTACTGATCATTATTTTGTCTCTATTGTTTTTGTAAATATTTACGGCTATCCCTATCATGACTCAGGAATCTCTCGCAAGCTTCTCTTCTGACAACTCTGCTCAATCGAACGTCTTAAGCCCTAAGACAAAATCGGGTTCTTGGTGGAAAGGCATCGGGCAAACATGGGACAACCTTTCTATTCGAGCTAAAATTTCTATTCTGTTGGTGACGGGAGCGACGATTCCGGTGATTGCCGTGACTCAAAGCATGGTTGATTTTGCCAAGAATGAATCATTCATCAGTCTTCGGAAAATTTTGGACACTGAGTTAACAGTTTTAGAGGACAAAATTCAGATTGAAGAGGACACTATTGTTAAGGCATCTGACACCCTAGCGCTTGCTGTGCAAACCTCTGGGGCTAACTTAGAAAATGCCAATCAACAACAATTACAGTCTTTTGTCAAAAATATAAAAGGCAAAAAAGCAAACGCCAGTTTTTACTTGATCACCGATGGTCAAGGCAAAACTGTTGCCCAGTCCATTCAAGCGATTCAGGGGGATGAGTTTCCGCTGGTTTCTTCGAGTGAGACAGCGAGTGCTACTCAGTTTAAGCCCGTCAATCTGCCCACAGGTATTTCTCTCAAAGATCTTCCTATTGTTAGTCAAGCATTGGCGCGATCTCAGCATTTATCTGGTTTTGAAATTGTCCCTGGCAGCACCCTGAAGCGTTTAGGACTTGACCGTCAAGCAGACATTGGCCTGCGGGAGCAGCAGACAGCAGGATTACCAGAGGCCAAGCAGCCCTACCCAGAGACTGAATTTGATATCGATGGGGGCAAAGCAGGCTTTGTGATCATGTCTGTGACTCCCATTAAATTAGCGAATGGCAACACGGGAACAGCAATCGTTGGCACTTTAGTCAATCGAAATTTTGAACTCGTTGACAACCTCAAGAAAGAAGCCAACGTTTCCACCGCCACTATTTTTGCTAATGATTGGCGGGTCAGCACCAACGTTCCTTATACAGACAAGTCCACACGGGCGATTGGAACGCGGGTGTCGCGAGCCGTGGCTGAAACGGTTCTTAAGAAAGGTGAAACCTACCTTGGCAACGCCAACATTATTGGTATTGAATACGAAACAGGCTACAGCCCCCTTTATAGTCACCTGAAAGAGATTGATGGTGACCAGGCACGACCGATTGGGATTGCCTATGTGGGAGAACCGCAAACCGAGGTTAACGCAACCCTAAGACGCATTACCTTTGCTGGCTACGGTATTGGTGGCGTCGTTCTGATTATCGTTACAACCATCCTGGTTTTTTCTCCTGATCGGTCGATTTCTCGTCCTTTAAGAAAGCTGGCAAAATTTGCCTCTGAAATCTCTCAAGGTGAGTCAGGGATGCGTCTAGAAGAAACAGATCGTCAAGATGAAATCGGAGTCTTGAGCCAAAACCTCAACGAAATGGCCGCTAATATTGACGCGAACCTAGAGTCGAAAAAGTTAGAGGCAGAAGAGCAGCGTCGAGAGAAAGAAAAGCTGGAAGGTGCGATCGCAACTCTCATTGATGAAGTTTATGATGCCACGGAAGGGGATCTGACGGTTCGAGCCAACCTAGAATCAATGGAACTCAGTACCGTTGCTGACGTGTTCAACGCCATTATTGACAACCTACAAGAGATTGCGATTGAAGCAAAAGATTCAACCAGTTTGGTTGGTTCTTCGCTCCGCAAAAATGAAGAGGCGATGCGCCTACTGACCGAGCAAGCCATCTCCGAAGCCGAGGAAACTCGCAACACTCTGGTAGATATTGAGCAGATGTCAAAGTCTATTCAAGAAGTGGCCCAGAACGCGAGCCAAGCCGAAAAGATTATGGAAGATACCTACGGTACAATTTTGCACAGTACAGAGGATATGGACCTGACAGTAGACAGTATTCTGAATCTGCGAACTACGGTAGGAGAAACGGCGAAGAAGATGAAGCGCCTTGGTGAATCATCTCAGAAGATTTCTCAGGTTGTTTCTTTCATTGAAGAAATTGCGCTCAAAACAAACGTACTTGCGATTAATGCGAGTGTTGAGGCTGGGCGCGCTGGAGAGTACGGCCAAGGTTTCACCATCGTAGCGGAACAGGTTGGAGCGCTAGCAGAACAATCTGCGGCTGCAACCAAAGAGATTGCCAGTATTGTCGCAACGATTCAGTCAGAGACCCAAGATGTTAGCCAAGCGATGGAATCAGGTACAACTCAGGTCGTTGAATCGACGCGCTTAGTTGAAGCCACCAAGCAGAGTCTTAGCCTCGTTCTTGAGAAGTCTCAAGAGATCAATCAACTCATGGGATCTATCTCTCAAGCGAACGTTTCTCAGGCGGCGACCTCTCAGAACGTAACGAACCTGATGCAGAAGATTGCTCAGCTCTCTGAAGCGACTTCTAAGTCTTCTGACGAAGTTGCACAGTCCATTGTTGCCACAGCTCAAGTTGCTGAAAAGCTAGAGTCTACCGTTGCGAAGTTCAAAGTAGCTGCTGTCTAAGAGGGTGGTTAAGAAGGGTTTGGCTAGGGATGCCCAGCGTTGGAGAATTTTCCCTAGCCCCTCTTCTTGAGACTCTCGTGTAAACACCGCTCTAGAAAGAATCCGTTACGCTCTGCATTGCCCCCTGGCCCCCTAATTCTGGGGAGAGTCCAGATTGATTGGGTCGTTTCTGTCAAAGCTGGAGGAAGAGGGACTAATTCAATATCTTCTAGATGTTTTCGAGACTCGTATGTAGCCCTTAATCCCTGGGAGGAAAGTCCCTTGGGCAGCCCTGATCTCAAAACTGTTGAACATTTTCTAATCGCAGACAACAAGATGTGTTTCTACATCTATTTCACTAGAGAAACTTACCGACCTTAATCATCATGGACGCAGAACTGCAAATTCGCCTTAATTTCCTCGATGAGGCTGAAGAATATTTTGATTCTATGGAGTCTGGTCTCTTAGGATTGGGCGATACAACGATCAATCCTCAGCAGGTCGATATCGTTCTGCGGTCGGCTCACTCCCTTAAGGGGGGGGCGGCCATGATGGGCTTAGAAACCTTTAGTCGAACGGCGCATCGATTAGAAGATTTCTTGAAAATTATCAGAGTTCGCTATGTTGACACCCAAATTGAGACCGAGGTAGAAACCCTTTTACTGCAGGGTGTTGATTGCCTACGTTACATTGGTGAGCTTGATCGCCAAGGGGTAGAGGCGAGTGGGGATGAGGTTTGCGATCGCACCCGCACCATCTTTGAAACACTACAGCAGTACTTGGGCGACCTCGAAGATGCTGACGAAGACGCCCTTATGAAAGAAGACGAAGATATCGATCCGGCATTGCTCATCTTCGAAGAAGGCGTTGATGCCGTTTTAGACCGCTTTGAAACTCGATTAACAGAACTCTCAGGCTCCGATCTGGCTCAAGAGTTAACCTCTACAACCCAGGAATTAACCGCCTTCGGCCACATGGCAAGCCTGGAAACGTTCACACAGCTTTGTGCCTCAATTCAGCAACAGACAACCGCCCTATCTCCTCAAGAGATTATGCCGTTGGCAGAGCAGGCGCTCAAGACCTGGCGACACTCACACGCTCTAGTTCTAAGGGGACGGATCGAGAAACTGCCATCTCAATTGACAGGCTATTCTCCTGCGGCTCCAGACCTCGCCATCAGTTCTCAAGATCCGAATGCGTTTGCAGGGCATGACCTAGAAGTCGCGTTTGATCCGTTGGCGTTCGATGCGGATGAATTTAGCGATTTGCAGTCTGCCTTTGGCCAAGCTGAAAGCGTGCCTTCACCAGAAAACATTCCTCCACTGGAGATCGATCTGAATGCTCTAGAGTACGATCTTGACGCATTTAGCGATCTACAGTCTGCCTTCGGACAAGCAGAAAAAGAGCTGGCGACGGTCGAGCCGGTCTCTGAGTTAGAGCGAGTCGAAGTGCCTTCAGATCTCAGAGATCTGCAAGCTGCCTTCAGTTTAGATGCGGCTCAAGAAGCAAACGTTATTGCACCAGTAGAGGTCCAAAAACAGACATTCACCGAACCGACACCAGTGGTAACACCAGCGGCGACACCAGCGGCGAAATCCGCAGAGAAAGCCGAGAAGATGGTGAGAGTCCCCGCTTCTCAGCTCAAGCAGTTCAATACACTCTTTGAGCAGCTCATCCTCAGCCGGAACAGCATTAACCTGAGACTCCAGCAGTTTCAAGATGTGATTGGCCTGATGGGGCAGCGGGTTTCTCAGATTGAACGCTCTAACACTCAACTGACGCAGTGGTATGACCGCGCCTCTTTAGAAGGGTTTCTAACGCATTCAGAACAGCTCACCCCAACCCTTGCTAGTCCTTTGAAAACAGAGCGAGATCGCTTTGACACCCTAGAAATGGATCGCTACAGCGATATTCACCTCATCTGTCAAGAACAGATGGAAACCATTGTGCAGCTACAAGAGGTTGCCACCGACATCGAACTCAGTCTGCAAGAGGTCAATCAGTCAGTTCGAGATCTCAACTACACGACCCAATCGATGCAGGGCAACGTGATCCGCACCCAAATGTTGCCCTTTGCCGAGGCCGTCAAGCGGAGTCCGAGAATCATCCGAGACCTCAATCTCCAGTCTGATAAGCACGTCAATCTTAAACTTACCGGCGAAAATACCCTCCTAGACCGAGTCATTATTGAAACACTGGCCGCGCCGTTGATGCATCTGCTTCGTAATGCGTTTGACCACGGCATCGAATCCCCTAAAGACCGACTTGCGTTAGGGAAGCCAGCAGAAGGCACGATCACCATCAACGCCAGCAACCAAGGCACCTATACCGTGATTACCATCGCTGATGATGGTGGCGGTATTGCCCTCGATAGAATTCGCGATCGCGTCATCGAGATGGGCGTTTCTCCCGCAGAAGTCGCCCAGATCCCAGAGGCAGAACTTCTCAACTTTATCTTTGAGCCTGGATTTAGTACCGCCAAACAGGTCACCGAACTATCGGGTCGAGGCGTAGGTATGGACGTTGTCAAATCCAACCTCCAGGAGGTTCGTGGTGATGTGCAGGTTTCTACAGAGCCAGAGAAAGGGACAACCTTCACTCTTAGGATTCCCTTTACGCTGTCTATTCTCCGGGTCGCTGTGATTGAGCAGGCGGGTATTGTGTTTGCCATTCCAGCCAATAGTATCCGAGAGATCTTCCCCTTTAGTTCTGAGCAAGTCACCGTTTCTGAAAATTTCAAAATGATTGCCTGGGAGCAAACAGAAGCGCCCTTAATTGAAGTTGAAAAAATGTTGACCTATCGTC
>JBAUJD010000981.1:0-12482 GCA_049683515.1 Thermosynechococcaceae cyanobacterium
GATTTTTTTGTCTAGATCTGAAACGGAATGAGTGGCTTGATGCTCCAGACCCCAGGTATTCGGTGAAAAGATTTTCAATAATGAAAGCGTTTTAACTTGCGGAAAATCCTGTGTACCTTGATTTCCAGCCCAAAACGTAAGCGGACCAAGCAAACCAAAAAGGATAAGATAAAGTATTAATATCTTTTGTTTTGAACTGACCTGCATGAAACCAAATTCCCCCAGAAAAACATAGACTCAGACAAGATCTGAACCTTGAAAGTGGTGATTGAAATAACACTGTCGGATCAATACAGGCGAAAAAAATACCGCCGTCACGTCGCTAATACTTCAGTGAAATTACTGCACAAGGTGCAATCCTATCGCCATCGCCATTCGTGAGCAACAGTGAAATTACCTAGAAAGCGAAGTATTTACTGCTATATCTGCAACAACACAGCTATCAACAGCGATAGCAGAATCACAAAATACGTCTATCTTTTTAGAGGAGGTTTTATTTTCTAAAAAAGAAAAAAGGAATCAATTTATTGCTTTTGCCCTAGGCAGCGCTAGCGACCGCTTCATTGGGGACTCTCTCCCAAACAACCTCTTGATTCGTGTATTGCTGTTGGAGCTGTTGGGTAATGTTTTCTAGCAATGAATCATCCTTGTTCAGGGTCATTAGCTCAATCTCAAGGATGACTTGCTCTGGCTTCCCAAGGGAGAAAAGACTTTGGCTTTTGATGCCATTAATCATAATGGCCTTACTGCTCACAAACTTAAGAAGCAATTCCTGAATCTTTACTTCATCCTGGTGTTTGCAAACGATTGAGAAGCGGTAGTTGACCGGTGATGGTTGTTTAAGTCGAGGCTTGAATTTTATTTGTTCAATCACCGGTCTCAAAATAAGGTTGGCAAAGACAACGGCGGTCGCCCCTAAATAGGCTTGAAACAGAAAGCCGCCTCCCACCAAAGTCCCGATTGCCGCCGAACACCAAAGTGTTGCGGCAGTGTTGAGTCCTCTAACACTGGCACCATCACGCAGAATAATTCCACCCCCTAGAAAACCGACGCCAGAGACAATCTGGGCTGCTACACGAGTCGGGCTAGAATCGTTGGCATTCAGGATAGACATCATCACAAACATAGATGATCCCAGACAAACCAACACGTTTGTCTTCATCACGGCTTTGGTTTGTCTCCACTGACGTTCGATGCCAATGGCTCCACCCAAGATCATGGCGATGCCAAGTCTGAGAGCAAAACTTGTCCAAGTCATGGAAGATTCACTGCGATCACCACACAATCTTGCCTTAGTTCAGCGCCACATAGGTTAAGGCTGGACTAAGGATGATTTAAGATGATGAGGTCTAACGATGTCGGTGGCTTTCCCTGACTTGGAGCAAGCAACCACAGCCCACCGCGCCCCCAAGAATCTATAACATTTCTAATCACAGCTCGAAGATTCACGATGCAGTGAGTACCATAGGGTTGAACGTGTGTGATGGTGAGGAGACTGGAACAGCAACATGGGGCTAATTGTTCAAAAATATGGTGGAACCTCCGTCGGTTCAGTGGAGCGCATTCAAGCGGTTGCTCGGCGCATTAAGACCACAGTAGAGGCTGGTAACTCCTTGGTGGTGGTGGTGTCGGCCATGGGCAAAAGTACCGATAGCCTTGTTCAACTCGCCAACGAAATCTCTAGCAATCCCTGCCGCCGTGAAATGGACATGCTGCTCTCAACCGGGGAGCAGGTCACCATCTCGCTCTTGAGCATGGCCCTCCAAGAAATGGGTCAGCCTGCTATTTCTTTGACCGGCCCTCAGGTGGGTATTGTCACCGAACCGGCCCATACCCGCGCTCGGATTTTACAGATTGATCCACAGCGCATTGAGCGACATCTCAAAGAGGGCAAGGTGATTGTCGTCGCCGGATTTCAGGGCACTAGCAATACTGCCGACCGTGAGGTTACAACCTTGGGACGGGGAGGGTCCGACACCTCAGCCGTGGCGCTGGCGGCAGCATTGAGAGCTGACTGCTGCGAGATTTACACCGATGTTCCGGGCATTCTCACTACCGATCCGCGCCTCGTCGAAGACGCTCAACTGATGGATGAGATCACCTGCGACGAAATGCTAGAGCTAGCGAGCTTAGGGGCTAAAGTTCTCCATCCTCGCGCTGTTGAGATTGCCCGTAACTATGGTGTACAGATGGTGGTCCGCTCTAGCTGGACCGATGAAGCGGGGACGCGCATTCTGTCTCCGGCGGGGTCTCAGCGCCCTCTGCAGAATTTAGAGCTAGGTCGCCCAGTGGATGCGGTGCAGTTTGATTACGATCAGGCCAAAGTGGCTCTTTTGCGAGTCGCCGACCGACCGGGCGTAGCAGCAGGCTTGTTTGGTGAACTGGCCCATCAGGGGTTAGATGTTGATCTGATTATTCAGTCCATTCATGAGGGCAATACCAACGATATTGCCTTCACAGTGTCGAAGGAGACGCTCAATCAGGCAGAAGCAGTGGCGGTGGCCTCTAACCCCGTTCAAGGAGATGGCATCGATCAGCCTGAAGTGCTGGTGGATCGAGATGTTGCGAAAGTCAGCATTGTCGGGGCGGGTATTATCGGGCGACCCAGTGTTGCCGCCCAGATGTTTCAGACCCTCGCCGATGCCGGCATTAATCTGCAGATGATCTCGACCTCTGAAGTAAACGTGAGCTGTACCGTGGCGACTAGGGATTGCGATCGCGCCATTGAATTGCTCTGTCGCACCTTTGAAGTCGCTAGCTCCCGCGCTCAGGCAACCCTTAAGGCTGCTCAAAATTCATCGCCTCCGGTTCGCGGAATTGCCCTCGATCTCAAACAGGCCCAGCTTGCCATTCGCCATGTCCCTGACCATCCAGGGATGGCGGCTCAAATCTTTCAGACCTTGGCCGCCAAAAATATTTGCATTGATATGGTGATTCAATCACAGCGATCGCGCCCCATTAATGGCGTTATGACCCGCGATATCGCCTTCACCGTCGCTGACATGGATTTAGACATGGCCCAACATATCCTTAAAGATGTTGCGGAACGATTAGGGTGTGGTCCGGTTACTGCAGAGTCAGAGGTTGCGAAGTTGAGCATTGTTGGTATTGGCATGTTGGGTCGCCCCGGCGTTGCCGCCCAGATGTTTCGTGCCCTCGCGGCTGAGCAGATTAATATTCAAATGATTGCTACCTCTGAGATTCGGGTGAGCTGTGTGATTTCCCTAACAGAAGGCGTCAAAGCTCTTAATGCGGTCCATCGTGCCTTTGGTCTTGGAACTCAGCCCCACTGAGCAAAGGGTAGTAAAATAAATAAACCGTTAGGACTTTGCCGCACTGAGCGGTTGCGGTTTTGCCATAGCCCGTTACTAATTGTGTTCTATGCCTCCTATTCCTGCTTCCGAACTTGTCTCCGTCAGCCTTTTAGGTGGCTATTTGGTGGTCATACCGGCGTTGACTTACTTTTATCTGAACCTGCGCTGGTATTCGGCAGGCTCTATTGAGCGAGTGCTGATGTACTTTTTCGTATTTCTTTTCTTCCCAGGCTTGCTGCTGCTCAGCCCCTTCCTTAACTTTCGACCTCAGCCTCGGCAGATTTCGTAGTGCGGCGCATTGATGCCCTCGCGATTGGATTCGGCGTCTTCGTTGCCGGTGGCCTTGTCTATGCGGTCTTTCGGCTAGTTGGCATTGATGGTCAAAATGCCGGTATTTGGAGCCAGGTGGTTTTGGTCGCAGGGCTGTTAGGCTGGGTGGCCTCTTACCTGCTGCGCTTTTTTACTAAAAATATGACCTATAACCAGCAACTTGAAGAGTACGAAGATGCAGTGCTGCAGAAACGTCTAGAAGAAATGACGCCGGAAGAACTCGAAAAGCTGCAGGCTGAAATTGACAAAGAAAATGCTGAGTAGACTCTAATACTCTTACAGTGAGGCAATGTTTGATAAATGGGATGGGTTGAGCCAGTTTCTACAGCCGTAAAAGCAGCCTCATTAGCGAATTCACTTCAGTCCTCGAAGCGAATCAGAAGTTATTCCTCACGAATTGGGTTCTGGCTCAAAAATGGTTCTGCCAAAATTCCGATTTTTGGTGCTGGGGGCGTTGGTAAAACGACAGTTGCGAAAGTAATTACCAGCGATAACCCTCTAGATCTATCTGCTCCCTATGATGAGTCTTGGTTGATAGAACCGATTGATTTACAAGGCCCGATTCCTGGGCAGTTACTGATTGCTCCTGGTCAAATTGAACGAGTAGAGCGACACTGGCCAACATTACTATCAAAAGTGGGCGAAGGTGAGTGTTTCGGCCTAATCAATGTGGTGTCTTGGGGGTATCACTCCTTTGCGATTAGATCTATCACAGAGCATACTCTGTACCAACCAGGAACAAGTGCCATAGAGTTTATGGAAGTCTATGCAACAGCTCGTCGGCAAGTTGAAATGGACTTGCTGTTAAGAATTGCGGATGGGTTGGTTAATTTGAATCACCCAATCTGGATGCTCACCATCGTTAACAAGCAGGATCTATGGTGGGATCAAAGACAAGCCGTCAGACAACACTATGAACAGGCAGAGTACAATCAAATTGTGAGGAAGCTGACATCTACAATCGGAGAACGCAACTTCCAGCACGAATATATACCTGCATCACTGACACTTGGCAACTTTCAAACCTTGTCTGGAGAGCTTCTGAGGCCGACTGTGAGTGGGTATGATCAAGGAATACACTTACAGTATCTACAAGTGCTGTTTGATAAGTTGTATACACTCATTGGGCAAGGGCAACCACAGTGATGAATGTGGAGCACAACGTTGATAGTGGAGATTTTGAGAAGCTTCAACAGCTCCTTAAGGAGTACACTGCTAAACTTCGACAAGTTTGCGACGCCAAAGCTAAAGACAACTATCGAAAAGATTTTATATTTAATGCGGGAATGTTTCTAGGTGTAATAGTTTTTATTGGCCTAGGATCATCAGTAATTTTCAGATTGGAGATCCCTCTAGCTACTAAAATTAATTATCTGCTACCTTTCTCAATAATTGGGATGCTGCTATGGACATCTAGCTATTTCTTATTTATATCGCTTAAAAACATCGGTTTCCTGCTTCCTATAAAAACCCCAACATATAGAGAATCTCGTTTTTCTGCTGAGACGCTAGCAATCTCTTTAGAAAAAATCATAAAGCTAGCATCTCAGTATAGTGAGCATGCAATGTCCCGTATGAGCGATAAATTTGAAATTGATCTACGTCTTGCTGAAGCTGAGGCAACGCTGTTGATGTACCATGACCTTTTCAAATACTTTAGAAAAAAATCTCGAACCTGAATTTATGATCTCTGTTTCTGACTGTTTTACTCGGCTGCGCGATCGCGGTCAATGCGCCCTCATCCCCTTCATCACGGCAGGTGACCCCGATCTCGACACCACTGCCGCTGCCCTCAAACGTCTCGACGAGAGCGGCGCTGATCTCATTGAGTTAGGGGTGCCCTATTCTGATCCGTTAGCTGACGGACCTGTGATTCAGGCGGCGGCAACACGGGCCTTGCAGCGGGGCACTCGCCTAGATGATGTGCTGGCAATGGCGAAAACGGTTATCCCCGACCTCTCATCGCCCGTCATTCTATTTACCTACTTCAACCCCATTCACTATCGCGGGGTAGAAAAATATCTGCAGCAGGTGGCAAACGTAGGGGTAAAGGGCTTAGTGATTCCTGATTTGCCCTTAGAAGAGTCAGAAAAAGTACTGAAGACAGCCAGTGATTTGGGCCTTGAGATTACCCTTTTGGTTGCCCCTACCAGTTCTAAAGAACGCATTCATAAGATTGCTGAAAAGTCTCAGGGGTTTATTTATTTAGTCAGCACTACTGGGGTCACTGGAATCCGCTCTAAAGTAGAGTCGAGAGTGCAAGAGTTACTACATGAACTTCGACAGGCTAGCGATAAGCCCATTGGGGTTGGGTTTGGAATCTCACAGCCTGAACATGCTCGTCAGATGATGGACTGGGGCGCTGATGCTGCGATCGTCGGCAGTGCTTTTGTGAAGCGCTTATCAGAAGGATCGCCCCAGCAGGGGTTAACCTCTGTTTCTGATTATTGTCGCTCTCTTAAATCTGCGCTTCTGAGAGAGTAGTGGGTCAACATATCCTTTGAAGATGGCAAGTCAGGGAGAGGACCTCGAAACTACTGATATGTCTAGCTTCATGAGGTTTTTCAGGGATGACTAGCTATAAGGTCGTACCACTTTAATAGTGGGTAGCTTGTTTTTCTCTGAACCAACTTGCCGCAGTTGCTGAGCTTGAACAATGGTTTGATCAATATCTTCCGTCTCTAGCCGCTTGACGATGGTCAATTTAGTTTCTTCTAAGAAATCAAGCAGCAGTACCTGAATCGAATCCAAGGTTTGGCGATCCTGCAGTTCTTCCCGTAGGGATAAAGTGAACTGCTCGGTGAGATGGCTAAACAGAACGCGCCCTTCCTCGTCAGACAAAGCTTGATTGAGACCTCCGTAGGCAGCATTGGTGACTTGGTGAATGATCTGACTGGCGATTTCAGCGGGGAGTTGCCCGACACCGGGGAGTGTTTTGAATTCCCGATACAGCGGTAGCCCCGTCAAAGCTTCGGTAATGGCATGGCAGAGAATCGCCTCTAGATCGGGCTGAATGGTGGGCAGTACCCGCCGAACCGTAAGGGCCAGCACCTGGTTAATCAGCGCTTCAATTTCGTTAACGTCGTTGATCTCGACGTTGGGCTGTACTGTGGTGGTGAGCCAGTCACGAATAATGCCTTGCCGAATGGAGGTTTGGGCAACGGTGACACCCTGAATAATGGCAAGCTCAGTCACCTCGCCGGCAATGTTTTCAGCCAGAAATCGGTTCATTAAAATTTGCGCCCGACTTAGATCGATGAGGCGGGCTTGATGAAGCCGTAGCGCCACGGGGATCACTCGTAGCAGACGCCAAAAGGGGAACAACAGCAGCACGTCATACCATCGCCATAGAATCGCATCTCGCCAGCTCAGATCGTTCCGACGGCTGAGATAAAGCGTTCGCAGCAGTAGCTCTAAGCCAAAAATACCGATAAAAATTAGGTCAATTCGCCAAAAGTAATCGACGGGCAGGTTGTTCTCTGCGATAGGCCGATAGTAGTTGCTGGCAATGAGGGGGCGAATTTCTTTATCAAAAAAGGCTAGCTCTTTCTCCCAGTTTTGAGGCGTCAGGTGATCTGCAGACCAAAATTCTTGGAACGCCTGTTTCGAGGAGTCATTCTCGTTGGGAAGGTGAGACCGCATTCGGTTTTTGATTTTCTCAAGGGTGCCGGACTTGTTCGCTGCCTCAAAGGGATTTTCAACGATCATCTCGGTGCTGCGATCGCGCAGTTGGGCTAAAAATTGATCTCGCTCACCGCCTTGAGGCCCAAATTTTTTAAGCGCGGCCACAAGACTAATATATTGCTCGGTCTCCCGGTAGGGTTCGATGGCTTTAATCGGGTCGTACTGTTGAGCAATCCACGGTAGCCGAGTGAGATAAATATCTCGCATTGAGATATAGGTGTAGTCAAAGAACACCACCCCTAGGTCTACAGCGGCGATTATCGCCCTCACCTTAATGAAAAGACGACTCCAGCGATTGCTGGAACGGGAGCGAGTGAGATAGAGCCTAGTGGTGGATGGCATTGTTTAAAACCAAGGTACTGGGATGCATCGTTGACGTTCCCCCTGATTGCCCACTACCCATTGCTGCCATCAATAATCGCCTGCAGCCGACTCCGAAACTCTCCTTTAGGATGTCCGCCCTTGACTTCACCCAAGATCTGAAACTCAGCGGTGGGGGCGTCACAGAGGATATAGGTTGGCCAGCCCATATCCGCTTTGTCGGGATACTGAGACAGCAGGATTTTGCGGTATTTGCGATAGGTTTCGGTATCCTGCATTTTGACATCGATAAATTCTAGACCCAGTTCTTCAGTGACTTTCTGATCGTAGAACGACATTTTGTGGCAGATTCCACAGTCTTCGGAGGAGAACTTAATTACTGCTGCAGCCATATCAACTTTTCACTTGCACTTCACAGGTTAATCCTATGCTACCAGCGATTACCCTGATGATTGGAGCTGTCGTTGCAGCTCAGACCGCGCTACAGTAAAGATATGAGTGATTCCTTTAAACTAATCAGCGATAACCGGCAGGCCCGTTTTCTCTATGAGATTATGGAAACCTTTGAAGCAGGCATCGAACTGACGGGCACCGAAGTGAAGGCCATTCGAGCCGGGAAGGTTAACCTGCGGGATGGGTTTGCTAATATTCGCAAGGGCGAGGCTTGGCTGATGAACGTTCATATTTCGCCCCTGAGTAGTGTGGGGCAAGCCTTCAACCACGAACCTCGTCGCAAGCGTCGTTTATTGCTGCATAAGCAAGAGATCAGTAAATTAATTGGTAAAACAGAGCAGAAGGGTTTAACGCTAGTGCCCACGAAGCTCTACCTGAAGCGCGGCTGGATGAAGGTGGAAATTGCGTTAGCCCGAGGTAAAAAGCTGCACGATAAGCGAGCTGCAGTGAAAGAACGCCAAGATAAACGGGAGATGCAGCGGGCTATGAAGCGTTCGGACGATTGATGGGGCATCTGAACTACGGGTGATTGCTGAATAGATATCTGGGTCATCAAGATTCGTCGTTTCAAATTTGGTAACGACTCAGTAAATCTTTCCCTGCGGGCTAGCATAGGGCGGCAGGCACTGGAACAGAACCATGAAATTTTTTCGATTGTGCGTCAGTCTGATGGTGGTCATGTTGACGTTTGTTTGGCTGAGTCCCCCAGCCCAGGCATTCTGTGGGTTTTATGTGGCGAAGGCTGATACGAGTCTCTATAACAAGGCATCACAGGTTGCCATAGCCCGTGATGGCAACCGTACCGTCGTCACCATGGCGAACGACTTCCAGGGCGACATGAAAGACTTTGCGATCGTGGTGCCGGTTCCGACGGTGCTTCAAGAAGATCAGGTCAATGTTGGCGACCCCAAGATTTTAGAGCGGCTCGATGCCTTTAGCGCCCCCCGCCTCGTGGAATACTTTGATGACGACCCCTGCCAAGTTATACCTGAGTTTGAGGACCGCCTCCAGGTACCCGTTGCCCCCTCCGCTGCTGCAGGCAGTAATCGCTCTGATCAAAGTTTAGGCGTTACGGTCGAGGCCCAGTTTACAGTTGGTGAATATGACATTGTGGTCCTGGGGGCGAAGGAGTCTAGTGGGCTAGAAACCTGGCTCCGGAGAAACGGCTACAAAGTTCCCCAGGGCGCTCAAGCCTTGCTGCGGCCCTATATTCGCCAAAACATGAAGTTTTTTGTGGCGAAAGTGAACCTAAATGAGTTTGCCAAGTCAGACTTTAAATTCCTGCGTCCGATTCAGATGGCCTACGAGTCACCCAAGTTTATGCTGCCAATTCGGCTGGGCATGATTAACTCTGAAGGTGAGCAAGATTTAGTGGTTTACGTTCTTTCGCCTAAAGGTCAGGCCGAGATCACTAATTATCGAACGGTTAATGTCCCCACCGATAGCGAGATTCCGGTCTACGTCAAGGAAAAATTCAACGACTTCTACCCGGCGATGTTTAAGAACGCCTACGAGCGCGAAGGGAAAAAAGTCGCCTTCAGAGAATATGCCTGGGATATGGCAAACTGCGACCCCTGTTCATCGGAGCCGCTAACCCGTGAGGAACTGCGACAGGCCGGTGTGTTCTGGTTAACAGAGCGATCGCGCAGCAGCCTAGTGGTGCCTCCTCAATCTACTGGTGTTTTCATTACTCGCCTCCATGTCCGCTACAGCCGCGATCAGTTTCCTGAAGATTTGAAATTTCAAGAAACCTCAAATCGCCAACTGTTTCAGGGTCGCTATGTGTTGCGTCATCCCTTTGAAGGCGATGCAGACTGTGCCCCTGGGCGGCAGTACAAGCGTGCGCTCAATACTCGCTTTGAAAAAGAAGCTCAAACCTTAGCCCAGCTTACAGGCTGGAATATCACAGATATTCGCAGCCAAATGAACTTTGAGCGTCCTCAGCCGACCCGGTGGTGGAAAAATCTCTGGAACTTTGTCTTTGATCGAGCGGTAGCATAGTGGTCGGTGACAACCTGCGAGAGGCCGTAGAATAGCCTAGTGCCCCTACTTCCTCACATTGCTGCCTGTATGACTGTTACTCCAGATTTTTTAAGCCACCTCAATCCCTCACAAAGGCAGGCGGTGGAACACTTTTGCGGTCCACTTCTAGTTGTAGCGGGTGCTGGCTCTGGCAAGACTCGTGCCTTAACCTACCGAATCTCGAACCTGGTTCTCACCCATCGCATCAATCCTGAAAACATTCTGGCGGTGACCTTTACCAACAAAGCCGCCAAGGAGATGAAGGAGCGCATCGAAAAGCTCTTTGCAGATCGCATCGCCCAAGAAAAACACGGCAAACCGTTGGATGTGCTGGCTCCCTATGAGCAGACCAAGTTGCGATCGCAAGTCTACAAAACCATCACTAAACCCCTATGGATCGGCACCTTCCACAGCCTTTGCGCCCGTCTGCTGCGGATGGAGATTCATAAATATCAAGACGAGCAAGGCCGCAAATGGGAGCGCAACTTCTCTATTTTTGATGAATCAGATGTGCAGAGCCTGATCAAAGATATCGTCGTCAATAAGCTCAACCTCGACGATCGCAAGTTTGCACCGCGCTCAGTCCGATTTGCAATCAGCAACGCCAAAAATCAGGGCTGGTCCCCCGACGAACTCGAAGCCAATCAGCAGGATTTTCGCGGTCGCGTCATCGCTGAAGTCTACCGCGCCTATCAAGACGGACTTGTCGCCAATAACGCCCTCGACTTCGACGATTTAATTAGAGTCCTGGTTTTACTGCTCAAGCAAAATGAGCAAACTCTAGCTTACTGGCATCAGCAATTCCATCACATCTTGGTCGATGAATATCAAGATACAAATCGCACCCAGTACGACATGATTAGCCTGCTTGCCACCAATGGCGAAAGCTCTAAAACATTCAAAAATTGGCAAAATCGCTCTGTTTTTGTGGTTGGCGATGCAGACCAGTCGATTTATTCCTTTAGAGCAGCAGATTTTAAGATTTTAATGGGATTTCAGCAAGATTTTGGCGATGATCTGCCAGATGACGACACCCGCACGATGGTCAAGCTAGAGGAGAACTATCGCTCTACCGAAAATATTCTCCGGGTCGCTAATGTCTTAATTGACAACAATACCGAACGCATCGATAAGGTTCTCAAGCCCACTCGGGGCCAGGGTGAGCCGATTTACTGCTACCGCGCCGACGATGAACTACAAGAAGCTGATTTTGTCGTCGGTCAAATTCGGCAGCTAGAGCAGCAAAATCCCGAAGTGCAGTGGGGCGATTTTGCCATTCTCTACCGCACAAACGCTCAATCTCGTGCTTTTGAAGAAAGCCTTGTGCGCTGGGCCATTCCATACACGGTGGTGGGAGGACTCAAGTTCTATGATCGCCGCGAAGTCAAAGATATCTTGGCCTACCTGCGCTTAATCGTGAATCCTGCCGATAGCGTCAGCCTGAAGCGAGTCATCAACACGCCGCGTCGAGGCATTGGCAAAACCACCATTGACCGTCTCAACCAAGCTGCTCAAGAGTTAGGAGTCCCCACCTGGGAAATTCTCAGCGATGAAACCAGCGTTAAAACCCTAGCGGCACGGGGGTCTAAAAATGTTTTGGGCTTTGTCGATATGATTCAAACTTGGCAAAGTCAGGTCGAGACGCTGCCTGCCACCGAGATTATCCAGGGCATTTTGGATCAATCTGGCTATATTCGTAGCCTCCAGGACCAAGACACCGATGAAGCGGAAGATCGGATCGGCAACGTTAAAGAACTCTATAACGCCGCCCAACAGTTTGCTGAAGAAAACGGCGATGATTCGCTACTTGCTTTCTTAGCCAATGCAGCCCTCGCCTCTGACGCCGATGATAAAGAAGACTCCACCACCGTTTCGATGATGACGCTGCATTCAGCGAAAGGTTTAGAGTTTCCGATTGTTTTTCTGGTGGGCATTGAGCAGGGGCTATTCCCCAACTTCCGGTCGCTAGACGATCCCGCTGCACTAGAGGAGGAACGCAGACTTTGTTATGTGGGCATTACTCGCGCCCAGGAACGCTTGTTCTTGTCCCATGCCCGTGAGCGGCGTTTATATGGCTCGCGGGAACCGGCGATTCCGTCGATGTTTTTATCAGAACTGCCGCGAGAGTTAATTGAAACCAATACGCCGAACGCGATTCCGTCCCAGGGGATAGAAAGGCTTTCGAGTCAGCCACCTCAGAAGAAACTGCCAAATACCAGTGCTAATGACTGGACTGTGGGCGATCGCTTAGTTCACAAGGGCTTTGGCTTAGGAGAGGTCACCCACATTTTTGGCGCGGGGGATAAGATTTGCTTGGCAGTAAAGTTTCCGAATTTAGGCAAGAAGATTATTGACCCA
>JBAUJD010000982.1:0-13219 GCA_049683515.1 Thermosynechococcaceae cyanobacterium
TGTAATGGGCTTGGGCCAGCAGAAAGCCAATCTGAAAGTCATCGGCCAAATAATCTGCAATAGCAGCAAAGCCGCCTACCGCTTCCAAGGCACTGGTACGGACCACCACGGTTGGCCCCAACGTGAACTGAAGTCCTTCTAAGCGATGGGCAACAATCACACTTGCCAGGTAGTCCGTTGAAATACCGAGGGCTTCAAAATTAGCCACGGTGCCCTGCCCTAAAGGTCGGTAAAGACAGGTGACCGGGCCCACGGTTGGATCCTGCAAAGGCTGAATAATTTGCTGAAGGTAGCTCGGCCCCACCCGTACATCACTATCGGCCAGTACCAGAATGGGATGCTTTGCGATCGCTGCCGCATTGGCAAGATTATTGACCTTTTGGTTCGCGCCAATGCTGACATCGCTGATCACCAATTGCAGATCGAGAGCAGGGTAATCATAAATAATCTGCTTGACGACCGTGATACAAGGATCTAGTGGATTTTGGACACTAAATATAATTTGATAATTTGGATAAATTTGCTGACAGAAAGACGCTAAATTCTGATAAGTGTCAAAATCCAGCCCACACAGTGGCTTGATCACAGAGACGGGAGGGTAGAATCCCTGTGATGCAGTCTTCTGCTTCCCTTGAGAAAAGCGCCGTCCTGCATAGATCGCATAGCTGTAATACCAAGTCGCCACTAAACAGAATGGCAGTAGGGCTAGGGATAAATAGCTGGCCTGAAAATTAAGCAAGAACATCTGTATACCGCTCTGTTATGAGTATGAGATCAGGGCTACACCGCCTCCAATCATGGCGATTCCAGCTAACCTGCCTCTGGTGATTTGCTCGTTTAAGAATAGATATGCCCCCAACAAGCTGAGAACGTAGGTCAATGCCGTGGCGGGGCGAATGAGGCTGATATCGGCCCAACTCAGTAATGAAATAAAGATGAAGAAGGCCAGGGCATGAAAGGCGATCGCACTGATAATGACCCGATTCAAGAACACTGTTTTAACCAACCTGAGCATCTCAGAGAAAGAACCGAGCGTGACTCTGCCCACCTGTTTCATGCCCACCGCCGTTAGCACATCACCGGTGGCATCGGCAAAGACCACCACTAAAATACCCACCCATATTTTTGAAAGATACAGACCCAACGGGAATAAAAAGATAGACAAATTACTCTTGTGATTGCGCTTAAAGAAGGTGCGCTCTTTTGTGACTTTTGCTTTGCTTCGGTCAGTATGACTTTGACTCAATCCTACGATCAATACGCCGATGGTAATCATAATGGTTGCGAGCCAACGGATACCCGAAACGGATTCCCCAAGGACTAACCAGGCCAAAAAAGCATTGAGAACATGGGTAAAAGAGTGAATCGGCAACACATAGCTAAGATCGAGCCGGGAGATCGCCGTCATGTACAGCAAAAGGGAACAGATTAACGTTAAAACGCCGAGCCAAATCCAAGGGGAAGTAAAGAGATAAACAATTAATTGATCGAGTCTTAAAAGGTTGAATTCAACGTGACCAAAAACCTTCATGCCCTTGCTTAACCACATATCACCTAATGACTGGGTGAGAATGAGTAGCAGCAAATTTAAAACATTTTTCATTCTTGTATGGGTATTGATCAGCGCTTTAATAATGAGAATAATGGCCCTCGACCTAAACTAAATACTGCAATTAGAAGTGGGATGCTCCCACTTTCGATAGCTGTCAATGGTCAATAACTTTGAAGAAAATATCTGAATGGACAACATCTTATACCCATTGGAACTGATTCTGGAGAAAGGCTGTTAGCCCCGTAACGCTTCCCAATCGATGCTTCTCTGTGTTATTTAGAACTATTATCGCGAGTCGGTTTGTGACAAATATCTTGCCCAGAGTCGGTAAAGGACTGGCCTGCGATGGGAACGAACTGCCAAGCATAGCCGTAGGGCTTTAAGGTCAGCTTGAGTACCCCATAGTTGCTGTCATTACGCACTTCACTATTGGTCTGCGCCTGTAGAATAGGCCGTAGATTCTTACCCCCAGTCCCAATCACAAACTCACGGATACCGCCTTTGGTATCGAACTGTGCGGCAGGGGTTTGCGGCTTAAAGCGTTCGTAGTGGTGATCATGTCCGTTCAGGACGATTTCTGCCCCCGCCTTATGGAGTGCCTGCCAAAAGGCATCCGTGTCTGGATTATTGCCGTGAATTCCAGACGAAAATCTAGGGTGATGCCAATAGGCCAAGGTGCAGGCGTTGGGATGCTGGGCTAAATCCTGCTGTAGCCACTGCTCTTGGGGCGATCCTGCCTGACATCCGCCGATGGCTTCGCAGTTTGAATTGAGGGCAATCACATGCCAATTGCCAATGTCGTAGCTGTAGTAGCCCTTCGCCGGATCGCCTGCAGCTTCACCGAAATACCGATAGTAGCCTGCCGCATTCTTTGAATAGTATTCGTGGTTGCCGACCACCGGATGACTGATTGCCTTGACCCTTCCCCAGGTGGGATCATAGGATTTCTCAAACCCCTCAAATTCTCCGTGTTCGTACTGAAGATCACCCAACGGCAGGACCGCCGCCAGCCCTTGATCAAGCACGAGATCGGAGGTAGCCTTCATTTGGCAGGTGAGTTCGGCACCGTCTTGGGGGGCGGGTTTGTCAGGGACACAGGCAATATCACCCGCTGCGGCAATCACCGGATCGGTTTGGCCCTCAGGTTTAGGAGGGGCAGCTTCGGGTGGCAAGACTTTAGGGGACTGTGCCATTTGCGATCGCACTGGCAGCGGTGGCTTTAACAGAGGACTCACGCCATAGGCACCGAGCAAGGAGCCGCCAACGGCGAGAGAGGCCCACAATAGTTTCACGCTTACAATCCTTTAGCAATGTGTAGACAATCAGAAATAAGTACCTATGAGTGGTGAGGACGTCCATACCCGAAGATCGGATCGACTCAACGGCTCTGACAATCTTACCTAGAATTGATCAAGAACTTTGCAAGAAAAAACATCACCCCAGTGATTCGCTATTGCTGAGAACCATGATATAGGAACGACTAACGGGGCTTAGTAACCCAGGAATCTAGCCCCTTGGTAAAACAAGAAGCTCGCCAGCCATGCTAAGCCCACAGACCAAACCACAGATAAGAGGGCAAACTTGATACTTTTCGATTCGCTTTTAATCACCGCCACCGTAGATAGACAGGGAACGTATAACAGGGTAAATAGCATAAAACTATAGGCCTGCACCCAGTCGATTTGCTGTGCGATCGCACCCGCCAACGCCGTACCCTCTGGCTGTGCATAGATTACCGACAGACCGCCCAAAACAATTTCCTTGGCAATAAAGCCAAAAATAAGGGCCACCGTCAGTTGTGGATTGATGCCGATGGGAGCCAATAGCGGATGCATGGCCGTGCCAATCATGCCCGAAAAGGTGTCTGGACCCGCAGGTTCGGCCCCCAGGGGCAGATTATTGAGCAGCCAAATCGCCACCACCCCAAAAATAATGAAGCGCCGAGACCAAATCCAAAAATGCTTCACCTCGCGCCAAGCCCTGATCATCATTTGCTTGAAAGTCGGGAATCGATAGGGCGGCAGCTCCAACACCATCGGGTCTTGGTTGCGGTATTTCCCTTTAAACAGAGCCGCCGTCAGAATCGCGGCGACAAAGCTGAGCAGGTAAAGGCTAAAAATGATCAGCGGCGCAATTCGAGGGATAAAGAGGGCGGTGCTCATAAAGATAAATACATTGAGCCGCGCTGAACACAGTGAGAACGGAATCACCAGCATCGAGAGCATCCGCAAACCCGGCGATCGCATCACCCTTGTGCCCATAATGGCAGGCACGTTGCAGCCAAACCCCATCAGTGACATGACAAAGGACCGACCGTCTAGACCCAGCCGCTCCATGAAGGCATCCATTAAAAAGGCAGACCGCGATAGATAGCCACTGTCTTCGACAATACCCATGCAGATAAAGAACAGAAAAATCACTGGCAAAAAAGCAGCAACGGTCCCGACGCCGTTATAAAGCCCTTCAAGCAAAAAGTCCTTTAAAAACAGCGGGAGCCAAGATAATAAAGGCTCTAAGGCTAGGGTCTTAAAGCCTTCTAGGGTCGTGCCTAAAATCTCTTGCAGGGGCGTACCGATGGCATAGACCACCTGAAACATCAAAAACATGGCCCCGAAAAAGATAGGGAGTCCCCAGACCGGGTGCAGCAACACCCGGTCTAAGCGAGTCGTGAGGCTTTCGGCAGCTTGAGTCGGCATCTTGACGCCAGCCTGCAAAACAGCCTGCATCTTTGCCTCTAGTTCGGCATCTGAGATTAACTGGTGGTCAATAGATTCAATGTGAGTCGGCTGACTGTTTTGCTCAAGGGCTATCGCAATCTGCTGCAGGGCTTGGTCGTAACCTTTGCCGTATTTGGCACTCAGCAAAACAACGGGCATCCCTAAGCGATGAGTCAGCGAGTCAAGATCGAGGCCAACGCCATAGTTGTCAGCCTCATCGGCCATATTGAGCAGCAACAGGGCCGGCAAACCGAGATGCTGAAGCTGAATTGCTAGGCTAATTTGCCGGTCAATCTGAGTTGCATTGAGAATAATTACTACTAAATCAACCGGAGCTTTTTCTAAAAAACGCCGTACAACCACCTCATCTTCTGAGAAACCCCGCAGATCATAAATGCCGGGCAGATCAATGACCTCGACCTCCATTGCCCCAAGGGTCACTTTTGCCTTCATTAACTCGACGGTGATACCCGGCCAGTTACCGATGCTAGCCTGAGCGCCCGTGAGCCGATTAAAAAACGTAGACTTGCCCGTATTGGGCATTCCTAAGATGGCAGCTTTTTTCATGCTCAGGCTGCAAGGACCGCGACCGGGGAAAGTCCTACCAAGCAGGCCTCTTTGCGGCGCACCATTACTTCAGTCATGCCAATGCGAATGTGCATCGGTCCTGCGAACCAGGCTCGCCGCAACACGGTCACCGCTTGCCCCTCCCTAAACCCTAAAGCGTTTAGACGCTGGTGCAGCCCTGGCTCGGCGTGAATCTTCGCAATGGTGCCGATTTGTCCGGGGCTGAGTAAAGCAAGGTGAAAGGTAGGCATTCAGTTTTGCTATCCTAGTTATTGAGAATAACTATCAATATACAAGATCATAGGTCGTTAATAGAATTAATGATCTCCTCATCTTGCTGAGGATGTGTCCTTTATATTTGAAAATATAACTCTGTAACTAAGGTATACCAGACGTTTACTCACCCTACGGATCTAGCATGTGCACCACTCCTGTTCAATCAAGTCACGTTTCTCGCTTGCCGATCAGTGTTCTATCACAGGACGTTTTTAGTCAGCAATATCAGAGGCCGGGGCAGCCTGTGATTTTAAAGGGGTTGATCGACCAAGAGGTTGACTGGGATTTAGACTATCTCTGTCAGCAATTGGGGCAGCAGTCCTTCCCGATTCGTCGGTATGGGCGGCAGCGATATCAGCAAGATAAGCGGCAGTGGTCAAATATTGGCAGTGGTGCCGATCTTGAGCCAATCTTGTTCAAAGACTATGCCGAGTCTCTGCGTAATGGTCAGGCTCGTGAGCAAGATATGTACTTGGCAAAGTGTCCGCTCAGTAATACCCCCTTGGCTCTTTCTAGGGCAGTGAAGATGGTTTGCGATCGCATCCCTCTAAAAACGCCCGTGAGCGACTATAACCTTTGGGTCGGGCCACCCGGACACCTTGAATGCCTCCACTACGACCCCATGGATGGAACCTTGATTCAGCTTCATGGTGCCAAAAAAATTGTATTGTTTCCCCCTGACCAATGGGCCAATCTATATCCCTTCCCGGCTTCTGTTCACCTGCGCTATGGCAGGCGGCTCCGGTGTTGGTTCAGTCAGGTCACCCTTCAGTCGCCAGATTTTGACGCGTTCCCTCAACTGCGAGAGGCGCTGCCGCACCAGATTGAAGTGACGCTAAATGCCGGTGAAGCCCTCTATATTCCGGCGGGATGGTGGCATGAAGTCACTACTTTGGGGACCGATATGGCTTGCTCGATTAACCGCTTTTGGCTCGTCCCCCCTCGGCGTGTCTTGGGCGCTTGGCAGTGGTGGCGCACCCATCTGGGCGCTGTTTATGCAGCGCTCCACCCTGTGGTGGGGCACTTCAATCCTGATGTGTTATCAGGTGATCATGGGTAACCGATTACGATCGCTTACTCTGTTACAGCAATGCTTATCTGGGAAGCTCCCAACCTAGTGCTGAGTCAAAACTAAGAATCAGGCATCTACAGTAAAGTTCAACCCATTGAAATGGGTTTATCTGATTAGCCCGCACTTTAGTCGCGGGTGGGCAATAGCTCTCACAGGCCGATAGCGTTGCAAAAGCCTTTCTGTATTAAGGTCTATGCTTATAGCGATACTATCGCCCGCGAATAAATTGCGGGCTACTGAAAAAAGACCACTAAAGTGGGCTGGGACTTCATTGCGGCGTGACGCTGCACTAAATTACTCGGCTTGCGGAACCAGTTGGATCAGATCTCCGTTGATTTCTTCAGCGACTGTGATGCCTGCTAAAAATTGTCGATCTTCGGTGACGTGGGGTATTTTCAGTTGGGCCTCAATGGCTCCCTCTTGAATCATGCGTTGACGAACCTGCTCAAAACTACCGGGAGCCAAGATCCGCAGGTGGGGAGGCTGAACCTGATCACGGCGTTTAATGGCGTACATGGTGTGAAGCTCCTGCAGGGTGGCATCAAACTGTCGTAAGAATGCAGCCGGATCGGTCAAAGGGTGATCGGGGTCGAGTTCGATATTGACCAAGTATCGAGCCGGAACCTCTTCAGTAAGCGTGAAGCAAAAATTTACGAGGGATAGCTCAAAGTCTTTCTGTAATTTTTGCATCACCTGCAGCGCGTGAAACTCTGTAATTTTCTCGCCCACAGAGGTCATCACCCCCCCTTGTCGATACCGGAAAATCAGGAGCGGGGTTTGGTTGTAAAAGCCTTCGACTTCTACAATATCGCCGAGATCATAGCGATAGAAACCGCTGAAGTTACTAAAAATAATCCGATAGCGTTGACCCACCTCTAGTTGCCAGGGCAACAGAGTCTGGGGCTGCTCAATCTGCCACTGATCTTCAGGGATAAATTCATAGAACCCTGTTTCAATGGCGAGAATGACGCCATCGGTATTGAAGTCTCGATGCACACCATAGGTCGCCTCAGCCGAAGAATAGACGCCGCCAAAGATGTTAGGCTCACCAAAATATTCAGGAAAACGCTGGAAATAGAAATTAGAGGTGCCGCCCCGCGCGGTCACCATAAAGGATAGCGTCGGCCAAGCGAATTGCGGCGTCAGCCGTCCGTGGGCTTTAAAAATTTGTCGAAGTTGGGCCGCCCTTGTTGGGGCCGCAATGCACTGATGTTCAAGCTTATCCCGAAGGTCTGGGTCAAGGTCTAGCCACGGCGCAAGGCCGCCGGTTTCTAAATCATCAATGAGACCCTCTGAGAACTGGTCGAGGTACTCACACATGAGGAGAGCCAGGGCTGGGAAGGTGGCACAAATGACGCGAATTTTAGGATCACGCAGCGCAAAGAGCAGACAAACGTAGTAGCGAGTCGCAATATCTTTGATTTTGAAGACATCGTAGGGATAGGCAAAGAGCTGGCGGTAGAAAAAATCACCGAGCTTTAGATCGCTGGTACTCACGGGGGAGTAGGTAATGCCTGCCTTGGTTCTGCCGAGCGCATTGATCGAACCTGGAAACAGCATTCGACCGAGGGGAAGCTGCTCTCTGCGGGCCGCAGCCGTGAGGAACCCCATCGCCACCCGGTTGGCCTTTGCGATCGCTAGGCGCGATCTCTTCGTGACCGGGATCAGTTTTTTCTGCCCGGTAGAACCGCTGGTGATATTGAAGTGAACCACAGGGGCCACGGTGAGAATATTGGTTTCTCCGTCGGCCATTCGCTGAATGTAGGGGTCAAAGGCGCTGTAGGGCTGAATCGGCACCTGACGCTGAAAGTCTTCAATGGTTTCGATCTCAGCAAATTTGTACTGACGGCCAAACTCAGTGTTTTGATGGGCCTGCAGCAGCGATCGCAAAAATCGGTTCTGGGTTTCAACGATACGCCCGGTCTTACGGGCAAAACGATGTTTTGATTGTTGGGCAATTAGGCTCAGGGCGGTGAGGGCAAAATTTGCCATAGCTCTCCTCATGACTCTCTACGGGCGCGGTTTCGCCTTTCCGCTTGACTTAGCGTCACTCTATCTTAATCTGGACAGAATTTATCCCGCTGTAGTGCGACGACATCTGGACTGATATTTTTGAGATCGACGCCAACAGAGGGCTGCAGATAGTGAAGTATACGGTCCTGCTGCAGGCGCTCAAAGCCTCCACTGGTAATGTTGAGCAGTACCGTCTCTGTTTTTTGAATCTTGTTGGCCTGCACCGCCTGTCGTAACGCCGCCGCCGCCACACCTGATGCAGGGCTAATATCGATGCCTTCTAAGTCTGCAAACATCTGTCTGGCCTCCAGTGCCTCTGCATTGGTGACTGCATACATGCTCCCTTGAGAGGCGGTTAGCACATCATAAACACCACCTGCAATGGAATACGCAGGCTGACGGTTGGTCAGCACCTTCGCTGACGCTTCGCGAATGCGAGTCTTGGCTTCAGATTCAGTCATGTCTTTGATGTGCCGATCGCTCGCCTGCCAAGCATCAACCATGGGCGTAAAGGGCGCATTTTGGGCCAGATGGAGGGTCATGGTGCGATCGCCAAATCGACCATCTTCTAACAGGCGCAAGTTTGCTTCCCAAGCAGCAATGCCCCCGGTGCCAGAGCCAACAGCCTGAAAATAGTGGTCAGGAATCTGCCCCAGCGTCACCGCTGCGTCGAGCACGGTGAGGCCCATCCCATCACGACGACCAATATTGGCGGCCCCCCCTTCGGGGAAGAACCCATCGAGTTTACTGATCAGACGACCGAGCGCAATCGCATCATAGTAATCTTGGCTTTGGTTGACCACGACTAAACGGATGGTTGAAGAGAAGGCTTGGGTAGACCAAATTGCAGGCAGGCTGTTCTCAGGAATCACAAGGCATAGGGGAATGTGATAGCGAGAATAAATATGAGCAAAGGCCCGACCCGTATTGCCCGCTGAAGAAATCGCTAACACCTTGGCGTTGTCTTTGGGGGTTCGGGCTAAAACGGTAATCGCTTCAAGTTCTTTAAACGAGCAGGTTAACAGTTGCCCATGGCGCTCTGGCCAGTACCCGCTAAAGCTAATCCAGAGCTGCTCTAAGCCAAGCTGCTGGGCAAGGCCAGTGCTTTGGTAGGTAATCGGCTTGCCAACATCGGTTAGATACTGCTCAACCGGAAGCCAATCAATGTACCGAAACAAGCCCGGTAGGTCAGGCTTGACGATGAGCTGTTTGCTGGTGTAGACCGCCCGGAGGAGAGAGGGGGGGTGGTTGCGATCGCAATGCAGGCGAAAGGGGCCGGACGGGTAGGTGGCACCACAATGGAGGCAACAAAATATATATTTAGGCTCCCCGCTCAGATGGGTGAAGGGTTCAAATACGGAATCAATCATTCATATAGAGGCTTAGAGTTCCTGTACACAGTGCTTCAATACCCACTACGGGCTAGGGCTTTGCTCTTACATAACATCCCAGTCAATCCTTAATCCTAGGACGTCGGATTTCTAAGAAAGTTTTGTGTATCGGTTTTGATTCTGGTCATTTGCTAGGCTGTAAGGCTTGCAATCTAAGCATCGTAATGCAAATGCTGAGCCAAAGGAACCCAATTCCATAGCCACCCATAATATCGGTGGGCCAATGTACCCCTAAGTAGAGGCGACTAAAGCCAATGATGAGGATTAAGACACTGGCAAATCCATAAAAGATCAGCGCCCGTCTTGGATAGTGCTGTGCCAAAATATAGGCCAAAAAACCGTAGAACACCATGGATCCCAGGGCGTGACCACTGGGATAGCTAAAGGTGCTTTCGGTAATCAGCTGCGGCCATAATTGAGGGCGGGTTTTGTTAAAAACAAGCTTGAGTCCCGTGGCGAGGACTGCGCCGCCGATGCAGTTCAAGGCAAAGATGTAGGCTTCTTGTCGATAACGACTCCACCACAGTAGTGCAAAACTCATCATGACGAGGGGGACAACGACACCCGGATTTCCGAGGCGGGTCACGGTCAACATTGCAGCATCTAGGGTCGGGTTTGCAAACTGATGGATCCAAAGCAAAATGGTTTTATCAAAGGCAAAGGCGTCTTGCTCGAACACTTCGGTAGAGAGCTTTGCTGTCACAAACAAAATCAGAAAACAGACGCCCAGCCCGACGGTCCCCATCGTGACAATCAACGTACTGATATGGGGATGCAGTTCCTGTACCCAAAAACTAGCTAATCTTTGTAGAGGGCGGTCAGACATGGAAGGGTTGGGGTCCTATCGTGGCGGCCTCTGTATAGATACAGCACGGATGCTGTCTAGACAATAGGGGTATCAATCATAAGCCTCACTAAATATGAGGACGCCGCCGAAAGAAGCCGGTCATCTGCACTCCGGTCACCAAAAGAGCCACCAGTCCCAACCCAAGCCAAAGGATGTATACCGCTCGGAAGGAAGACCCTAAATAACTGCCTTGGTGAAGACTTAACAATAACTTGGCAGGTTCGCCCGATAAACCAAACCAAGCTTTACCCAGACGGTACCCCATACCCGTTAATGCGCTGACCGCTAAAGGCAGAAAGAAAATCGGAGCCAAAAATCGGTGCAACAGACGTGTGCTGAATTTCGCAGACTTTGGTTGATCTGGCTTCGCGTTGCTGCGTGGCTTCAGCATCGTCAGTCCTGACACGATCATCCCCACTAAACCGAGGCCGACCAACAGCACATAAACGGGGACCAGAGGCTTGCCTAAAAATCGCCCCTCATGAATCGTCATCATGAAGCCACCAAATTCATCAGATAGACCCAACCAGCTTCTTCCAATTCGATACGCCAGACCCGTCAAGGCACTTAGCAATAGCGGCAGGAAAAGTATGGGGGCAATCTTGCGGTGTAATTTGCGAAAGTTCAAATTTAAGTGATTCCTTTTAAGCGGATTCAATCATGCTTTCTGTATATTTAGCAAAAAAGCGTCTGTAACGATCTTTACAGACGCCATTTTACAAGCGAAGAGGAATCAATAAATGATTCTTGTCAATGTCATGTCATCGGTCAAAGCTTAACTCGCTGCATCTTGAGTGCCTTTGTTGCGATGATGCCGACCTTTCCCTTTCTTCTGTGCTTTAAGCGTGTCTAGTTTCTGGGCCTGGTCTGGCGTCAGCTCAGCCTTGATTTCTGTATACATTTTGGTCCGTAGTTCTTTCTTCTGGGTCCAAAGGGGCTTCATCTCTTCACGAGTTGCGCCTTTCTCTTTCATGGCTTTAGCCTGCTCCCATAGGCTCTTCATCTGAGGCTTATATGATTCACGAATGGCCTGGATATCTTGAGCTTGCTGGTCACTTAACCCCAACTCAGCTTTGAACTTGGCTGCTCGCTCAGCCCGCTTGGCTTCTCGTTGCTCTGGTGTCTTCTCAAAGCGCTGAGCCACTCGCTCAGGCTGGCCGTAAGAACGCTCTGCATAGGCAGGATTGAAGCTAAGCGCGCTAACGGTCGGAATCGCAACAGCAGCAGCAATAAGAAACATAGAACGAATTTTCATGGAATGGATAATCTCCAGTTGTGGGGTAATGTGTGTGGATAACTTAACTTTAGAGAATAAGTCGGTGGAGCAGTAGGATCTATAAGCCCAAATTATTTAGAAAACTAGTCCTTATTTCTCACTACTTTGGGACTATAAAAATGGATTTAGGCAAACGCGATCTCATTCTGCATCGATTATTAGGATGGCAGAGGCACCTCAAGTTAAGACTGACAGATGGCCCTGCCGAGGCAAGAGATCTCTAGCGAGTTTCGTAGTGACCAGGAACCCAAACCCGTTGGACCGGTCTATTATTTTCTCGTCTCTCTCGCCACTGTCCGGCGACCCACTGACGGCGACGTTGTACACGGCGATTGGCCTGAACTTGCTTCGGCGTTTGATTCCTCCAGGTTTTGGTGGGGTAGCTTTTGGGTGGAGTCTGATAAATAGATCGATGGGGGCTGTTCTTCGACGATAGATTAATAACCACATCGGCTGCTGCGGGTTTTACTAACAGTGGTGCGCCTAAAAACGGAAGTGTGGCGAGGGCGACAAGTATGAGTTTTTTCATTGATGTTTCTCCTTACATTCCATGATCTGATTTTGATGATTTCCCTGATCAGACAAAGGAGGTCTCTGTCATTATTCTCAGGAAAAGGTCAGTGCTAAGTTGAAAAGGGATTGAAGTTTTTTAGCAAGACAGCTTTATTCCTAAAGCAAGACTGTCTCAACTTAGACAAGGGTGGAATCGATTGCTCGACATGAATCAATACTATGAAATTTTGATTGAGTTCTACTAGGATCTATAGTCTCAAGTCCTCTTGATCTTTTTGCCTATTTCAAGCTGGGCTATTAGTACTAGCGATCCGTATAGTTGTCTCCCAAAGGACACAGGTCTGACATCTCTGGGGGCGCTGGCAAGTCAAAGAAAAACTCTAGATAATGATGTCTAGAGTTTTGGGTTGGGTGTGTGGGGTTAAACTTTGCGAGGAAGATGCTGCTGTGTCGATACGTCACGATTCCCCAACGAAATATTTTAGTAGTCCTGATTCAGATGATGCTTTGGCGAACCATCGCAATATGTCAAAGATGTGTCAGAACCCAAATAGAGCTAGGCGAGATAATGCCTTGGTGGCTATCCCGTAATGAAATGCCACTGGGGCGGGGCGGTCAGGCAACCGTCGCAATGGCAACCGTCGCAATGGCGATCATGACGAGATTGACCATGGTGTAATTAAAAGTTGTAGCCAATAGCCGTAATGACGCTGACATCAGTGTTATCAAGAAAACCTGCATTTGCGCCTGCATTAAACGTCCATTTTCGACCTAGCGGGACATCAAGACCGCCCGTGAGCAAAGGTCCAGCATCACCATTGGTGGTCACGGCAGCTCCGCCGCCGACATAGGGTGCCAGCTTTAGACTATTCTGAGATGTACCCAGTCGAATCGGGGCAAAGTCATAGGTGACGGGCAGCAAGAACGTCGCATCACGGCTGAAGTTGGTAACAACACCGGGACGGACGGAAAAGGTCTTGGTCAAAACGATCTTA
>JBAUJD010000983.1:0-2524 GCA_049683515.1 Thermosynechococcaceae cyanobacterium
GAGGCGCCCCTGTTGGTTAAACTGCAGCAGCGCTTTGAGCGCTTGATAGAAACTGACTGGTCAGATGCTCACCAGGGGGTATATCCCACGACTCTGCTGTTTGATCATCCCTGGGACGACTTTTTCCGCTTCGACCCAGCGGTATGGTTTGATGCCCCTCAGACTTGGCGACGGTACAATCGACGCCAGCATCAAGAGTTCTCTGACGGCATTGATACAGAAGGCTATCCCAAATATTACCTCCAGAACTTTCACCACCAGTCTGATGGTTACCTCAGTGAGTCATCGGCCAATCTATATGACCTGCAGGTCGAGTTACTCTTCGGTGGCACCACCGATGCGATGCGTCGCCGTGTGTTGGCTCCTCTCAAGCGGGGGCTGGCTGCATTTGACAGTGTGTTGCCCCAACAGCTCCGCATTTTAGATGTGGCCTGCGGCACGGGGCGGACGTTGAAAATGTTGAGATCGTCGTTTCCGAAGGCGTTGCTGCACGGGACTGATTTATCTCCGGCTTACCTACGCAAGGCCAATCAGTTGTTGTCGAAAGATCGCGGCGAGCTACCCCAGCTTTTGCAAAGTAACGCAGAAAATCTGCCTTACCAAGACAGTCAGTTTCATGGAGTCACCAGCGTCTTTCTGTTCCATGAGCTGCCTGCTGTGGCACGCCAAAACATCATTAATGAATGCTTCCGGGTTGTAAAACCCCAGGGAACGTTCGTGATTTGTGACTCAGTGCAGGTGAGTGATGCTCCTGAAATGAAGGGGTTTATGGAAAATTTTCCGGCGACGTTTCATGAACCTTACTATCGTCACTATTCGACAGACGATATAAACGCGCGTCTGCAGCAGGCCGGTTTTGTCGATATTCAAACTGAGATGCATTTCATGAGCAAGTATTGGGTTGCTCGTAAGCCAAGCTAGCCATTTAAGGTAGGACAACAACTTGATAACGATGCTTAATGTTTTAGGTAGGGATGGCGATCTCTATTCTCCACATCTTAAGAGTGCCATCAGATAGTCTTATTGACACAATAGGTATTCAGTCACCATAATCTTCTACGCAATAATTCCTATAGAACCCATTGGAGAACTCTACGCATTAGCCTGACGAAGCACAGATTGAGCTGAGTCGTGGCGTGAGGCGCTGAAGATTCAGTATTTACACTCAGGCATCTTCAGTAAGGGCGTGGCTAGGATTGTGGCTGTCCTAGTCATCTTTGCTAGTGGTTTCAAGTGCCTCCTCCAAAACAGTCAGCCCGTACAAGACCTCAAGAGGGGTTTGCTCTCCCATTAGCGATGGGTTTAGGGTTAGTGATGCTGATGCTGGGTGTGACGACAATTATGGTTGCCCAAAATGGACAAACTAGGGCATGGCAGCGTAAAGAAGTAGGAACCAGCAGAGCCATTACTGAAGGTGGGGTGGCTCGAACACTGGCACAGCTTACTCATGTGAATAATTCGGTCTTACTCTCACGCAATTACGATCCGATTAATCCTCAAACAGGGACCACCTACTTTGGGCCAGATGACAGCCTTAACAGTGGAGATGAGGAAGGGGCTGCTGTGGATGAATGGACAAACTGTCTTTCAAATCCTTCAACCTGCTCTAGCGGGACATTAGGGTCTCCTAATCTGTCTCTAAATGGCACCATTGGTAGCGACGGACAGTATGAGCTAAAAGCCTATCGATACAATGACATCCAAAAAACAGGAACGTTTTTAATTAAAGGTCAGCAAGGTAGCTCTACATTTAGTGTGGCGGTAACCGTGTCTATTGATGTAACGTCGATGGGTTCCCCGCCGGGGATGTGGATTAGTTGGAATCCGAAGTCTAGTGCGAGTGGCTCTGTGCAGCTACAGACCGACATTCAGGACTCTACCAACACATCCGATATTGATGCCAATCGTGTCGATAAGCTCAAAGCCTATCAGGTGGCACCATCGGGTGCTGCTTCTGCTTCTTACGATGCAACACCAGGTGTCCCTTTCCCTAACTTACCCTCTACAGGACAAAACCCACCGACCACCGGCATGACCGGCTCGTATAATATTGCACCTATTGGTGGACCTACAATTCTACCTGTCAGTGGAGAAATAGCGGATGCCGATGGTGTCCTCAAGTACCATATTGGTGAGAGTGGCGGCAAATCCATCAATCTAACGGGTGGGGAAAACATTACGGTGGGCACAGGTAGTGAGACCGTGGAACTCTATCTTGACGGAGGCATTGATTTGAGTGGTGGTAGTGCGATCACCATTGCGCCAGGGTCAAAGCTCATTATTTATACTCATGGCAAAGTGACGCTAACAGGTAAATCCACCATTAATCCCCTTAGTAATAGCGGTAACCTAGAAGATGCACAGCTCTACGTTTATACCAATGACGAAGTTGCCCTGACTGGAGGGTCAGGCATGAAACTCTTTTTGTTTGCGCCCAACTCTGAGGTTCGATTAAGTGCATCGAGTTTTCAGGGAACCCTTTGGTCAAAGTCTTGGTCCGGCTCGGGTAAGACCTTCTTACAGG
>JBAUJD010000984.1:0-2112 GCA_049683515.1 Thermosynechococcaceae cyanobacterium
GGGGAGAGATGTGATCGTTTTGTGTTGTTCTGTCTGCAGAGGTACAGCAACTTTTAATCAAGATTGAACAGGCTTCCAGTTTTTCTTCGCCGTTAGGAGCAAATGCATGACCTCGACTATCACTAAAGCATCGCCATCCACCCAGGCGCGAGATGTGCAGGTGTTCCCCATTGGGACAGATACGTTGGCGTTGCGATCGCGAAGCTGGAACCGCCTCCGCTTTGAGATTGAATATGCTCTAGAACGGGGCACCACGGCCAACTCTTACATTATTCGTGGTGACAAAACAGCCCTCATTGACCCGCCCGGTGGCACCTTCTCTGAAATTTATCTTGCCAAACTTCAGGAGCTTTCGACGGGGCAAGGTTCGACGAGGCAAGGCGACTTTCTCGGTCGCCTGTGGGCGCAGGTGCGTTGGGTCACGCAAGAGGTGGTCGATGTCGATCAGTTTGGCTTTAATCTCAAAAAGCTAGACTATCTGATTCTGGGGCACGTCAATCCCAACCGCGCTGAAACCCTAGAGGCACTCCTGAAGCTTGTTCCTGGACTTACAATTATTTGCTCAAATGCCGGTGCTGCCGTCCTGAAGGCGAATCTGCCTGACCAAGATCTGGACTTAGAGATTATCAAGAACAGCGAAACTCAAACTATCGATTTAGGTCAGGGGCATCAACTACAGTTCGTGCCTACCCCAACGCCCCGCTGGCCCGGTAGTTTACTCACCTATGATGCCCGAACTCGGATTTTATTTAGTGATAAGTTCTTTGGTGCCCACCTCTGTGGTGAAGCGGGCTTTGACGAAGATGCGGCCAGCCTGAGAGAAGACCGACGCTATTATTACGACTGCTTAATGGCTGCCCACGTTCGGCAGGTGGATACAGCGCTGGAAAAAATCATGCCTTTAGGTGCTCGCATGTATGCGCCAGATCATGGCCCCATTGTGCGCTATGGCGTTCAAGAGTTAACTCAGGCTTATCAAACCTGGGGCAAGCAGCAAAAGACTCAAACCGAGATGGTGGCGGTGCTATACGCCTCTGCCTATGGGAACACGGCAACCATTGGAGATGCTATAGCAAGGGGCATCACGAAAGCTGGGGTTCAGGTCGAGTCAATTAACTGCGAGAGCGCCACCACTGAAGAGATTCAGGCCGTTGCTGACCAGTGCGATGGCTTTATTATTGGTTCCCCCACGTTAGGGGGACACGCGCCCACCCAGATTCAGGCGGCTCTGGGTTTGATGCTCTCTACGGTGCCTAAAGATAAACCTGTGGGTGTGTTTGGCTCCTTTGGCTGGAGCGGCGAAGCCATTGACCTGCTGCAGGATAAGCTACGCGACGCAGGCTATAGCTTTGGCTTTGACCCCATTAAGGTGAAGTTCAAGCCCACCGATGTTACTCTCAAAACCTGTGAAGAAGCCGGGACTGATTTTGCCCAGGGACTCAAGAAAGCCAAGAAATCTAAGGCTCGTCGCCAGGGTGCGATTAAGCTAGGGGGTAGCCAAATCACGCCCACTGAGCAGGCGATGGGCCGACTTGTGGGGTCTCTTTGTATCTTGACCGCGCAGCAGGGCGATGTCAGCAGCGGTATGTTGGCCTCTTGGGTGTCTCAGGCCACCTTCACGCCGCCAGGAATTACGGTGGCTGTCGCCAAAGAGCGGGCTGTGGAGTCAATGCTCTATACCAACAATGGCTTTGTTCTCAATGTATTGCCCGAAGATAACTATTTAGAGATGATGAAGCATTTCTTGAAACCCTTTGTACCCGGAGAAGATCGCTTCGCCGGGATTGAGACGGAGGAGGCGACCAACGGTAGTCCCATCCTCACCGATGCCTTATCTTATCTAGAGTGCAAAGTCGAAAGCCGTATGGAATGTGGCGATCACTGGGTGATCTATGCCGTGGTCAAAAATGGTCGGGTGCTGCAGCAAAATGTCAAAACAGCGCTTCACCATCGCAAGTCAGGGAGTACGTATTAAGTCGAGGCCTCAAGGCTCTCAATCTGCAATCTTTGATGCTCAATTTTAATGGAGGCATCCATAATGACGTTGAGGTTCGCAGCTTTGGCCTGCTCAGCAATAGCCGAGTCTGCAATGCCGATCTGAGTCCAGAGGGT
>JBAUJD010000985.1:0-8573 GCA_049683515.1 Thermosynechococcaceae cyanobacterium
GTAATGGCCCTTTCTGCAAACAAGCCAGGATTCTAGATAAGGTGGTTGCGTTCAGTGATTCGGGTAGGTAATAGCCGATAAAGTAGGGAATGCTGCGGCCATACTCATCAAGCTCTGTACAGTAGAGCCAGCCAAAGAGACAGCTCTCTAAGGTGGGCTGATGGATATAAATGGCCCGCTGACAGTCAAAATTGACGTCATAGGAATCCCAATGCTGTAAGACAATCTCTTTAAGGAAAAAGTTTTGAATCAATTGAGGGATGCGATCGCTAGCCAGGGTCTTAAAACCCATGCCAGGGAAACTGGTATAAACTAGCTGTCCTAGTTCCATTAGCATAACGTCTCAATCCTTGTCGAAAGAAGTGAATTGAAATATCTAGGCAGACTTCGATACTTTGTTACTTCTAAAACCAACTCAAGTCTGGGGTTCTCTCAGAAGAGAGTGCTGGTTTTGGCGATATCAAAGCCTGTGTAAAAACATTTTGTCGATACTTATACTATTACCGTGCTTGAGCAATGCCCCGAAGTGACGCTGGCACAGGATCGGTGTGACTTGCATCACAGGAATCTACGCTTCCGTGTCGGGCAGAGGGCCAACTTTAAGGTTCAATTTCCAGATCCACTCAGTTGGGCAAATACCAATATTACGCGCTGACCGACGTGGTCTCTGATCGGGTCGGCAACGTATCTCGAAAGGCAATACCCATCACGATCAATCCCGGCCAGTAGAGGTATACCAAGATCTCTAGATTTTCTCCAAAGGTATAGAGAAAGAGAATAAACAAAACGCCAAATCCGGCACCCGCAACTTTCTGAAACTGGGATTTATAAAGTAAGACAACAGCACTGAGCATCATCGGAATAGCTAAGCCCCAGAAACCCACAACGCCCTTCACAAACATGAGACCAGCCCAAGTATGGTGGGAGCCAATGGGCATGAACTCCACAAGGTGAGGGCCAGATTCAACAACCCCATGCCCCCAAATCGGAGCCTCCTTATCTGCGCGGGCAAAGGCAATATCTTTCAATAACGCCCGCACTCGGGTTGAGTCAGCCCTTGCGCCCTTGACCTTATCCATAAAGCTGGTAAAGGTTTCAATAATCGGCGTTGATAGAAGGCCAAAGGCATAGGCTCCTACCCCCAGGAAGAGCTGCATGGAGGGGCGCACAAGCTTTGAAACCACATAAACCATGACGGGGGTAAGAATCGCTGAAATTAGTGCTAAGCGAGACTTGCAAATGTAGGCCATAAAGAGTGCGCCAATGACACCGCGCCACCGCCATTTTTTTTCTTCTTCTTGCAGGGTGAGTAGAAAATAGACGTTGGCGAGGAATCCAAGGGCCGGTCCCCAAGGCGTGAATAGCCGCTGCCGTAGCTCTCCCTCGTAGCTAATCTCATAGAGAGAGACATCAAAGCAGGTGGGGCCAGGGCCACCAAAGACTTTTAACGGTGAGACATACAGGACTTCAGGAAGGTGAAGAATGGGAGCCATGATCAGTAACGGAGCCAGCAAAAGGGTATGAAAACACACAATACAGGTGGCTCGATACACAATTTGAGGACGAATGGGTAGACAGCCTGCTAAGGGATAAAGGGCTAAAGAGGCCCAGCCCTTGGCCCAGCCAATGCTCGATTTGATCAGCAGTGATATGGGTAAATTAAAGTCTAGATGGCCCATGACTAGGGCTACTTGCTCGATCAACATACCGACGATCCAGACGATAGTGATCCAGGGAATTGTGATTTTCTCTTCTGGCGGTGTTTGATCGGTTTGAAACCAAAGCTTGAGCAACAGCACAAAAAATAAAAGCCAGCCGACGACGGAACCCACCACATACACGGCCCCCAGAAGAAAAAAGGGGTAGGTCCAGATGATGCTGTACCAGACCAGCTTCTCAGAAAAGTTCTCGGGCTGGATGTCAATGGTCTTACCCTTTTTTCGCCGTCGTTTGGGGTTGTCGTTGTTTAGGTCTAGTGCATTAGCGTTCGACATCAGTCAATAATTCCCTGAACGACTTTTCTAGATATCAGAACCAGCGGTTGGCGATACCAAATAAGGGTGAGGCCAATAGTCATCAGCAGAGAACCCATAAGGCTTCCTGCCAACACTAGACTTTTCTTGGGAGCACTGGGTTCTTTGGGCTGACTGGGTTCTTCGACTACCTGCATAATCGGGTATGAAGCGAAGGGGTCGCCCTTACCAAGATCGATTTTGGCTAGAGTCGCAGCAAAAATAGCTTCGGCAATTTGTAGGTCACGAATGCGACCATCCAGCTCAGATTCTTTGCGAGTGCGGTTTTGCAGGAGGTTTTCGAGACTGGCAACCTCTTGTGTCATGGCTGTAACTTCACCACTGAGACCCTGATAGCGCATTTGCTCTTCCACCAGAGATTTATAGAGGGCGCTGCGATTGCCGCCAGAACCATCACTAGAACTATTGGTTCCGCTTAGAATGAGACGCTCTATCTGCGATTTTTCGATAGGGCGACCCAAGAGGACTTGACTACGCTTAAGGAGATTGGTCTGAGCCGTCGTCTGCTGATTACGAGCCTCAACCACGTCAGGATAGTTGGGACCGCGCAGTGGCTGTAGTTCCAAAAGAGTAGTGGTAGAAGTAGTGTAGTCCTCTAGACTTTTTTGAAATTCTTGGTCGGCCTGTAGCGATAGAGCTTCGGCAGCTTGCTGGGGAGCCACCTTGAGAGTTTGAGCCAGTCGCTCCCTTCCGTGTTGGGCTTGCTGACGCGTTGCGATCGCCTCTGCCCGTTTCTGGCGCAACTGCTCAAGATTACTGATTAGATTTTTAACCTGATCCGAGGAATTAAGACCTGATGTCGCTTTATAGGCCGACACCTGCTTTTGAGCTTCGGTAAGTTTTATCTGAGCAGCAACTAAGGCTTTATTGGTAGCTTTATTGCGTTCGTCCTGCTCACCTTCTCGTAAGACCTCTAGCCGTGCTGCAAGCGCCTCATGTATGGCATTTGCTTTGGTTTGCGCCATCTCAGGGGATAGAGCCTCTAGCTCAATACTCATTAGCGTTGTGTTGGCGACCAAACTGATGGTAGGTTCCCCCAATTCTTCTGTGGAGACCTTTGCAATTTCAGAAGCAGCATCTAGCACCGACCCGCTCATGGCAATCTCTTTATAGTTGTCGCGGGGGTCAGAATGGGCGCTGTTAAAAGAGGACTGGCTAGAGGTAACCGCCTGACCAATATCGGGGAGATTCAGGTTAACCCCTGGACCGCCCCCGACCACATTGAGCACAACTGAGCTTCGGTAAGTGGGCGGTGTGGTCTTGAGAAAGTTGATCGTCCCCCCCCACAGCAATGCATTGGATAGGGAGCCAACAATCACATATCGCCCGAATCGCCACAGTTGTCTTCGGCGTCTGGCCGATGGCTGAAGCACAATATTATGGGAGCTAATTTCCATCGTTTTAACTGGGCTGGGGGACTTTAGAACAGAGCATCAAAGAGCAATTTGGCAGGACCAAAAATTTCAGAAAGACTACGGAATACATCGCGAGTATTGGTGACGCGAGAGTCATAGCAGGCCACTGAATCTCTGGGCATCAGCAGCGGGTTCTCTGCATCTGTTCTGGAATTGCGGATTAAGTCTTCGACGGAACGCTCAAGGTAAGCAGTTTTTCCTGTGATGCGATCAACTCTGACTAGGATGGCCCTGCGAGCAGCATTGGTGGCCTTTGTCCCGCCCACGCAGTTTGCAGAAACGACGGCCTGACTGAATCGCCCACCGTAGGGGAAGTTAATACCTTCCTGCGCATTACTAATCGAAGAGAGCGCATTGTTGTCGGCAGGAATCGTCAGATTCGAGACCAATATTTTGATGCCCGGCAGCGTGATGTCTGACGGGCGAACCAGTTCAGGTTGAAACCGATCTGCTGTTGGAATAATGACTTGGTCTCCTGCAACTAATGGAATATTTTCGACCGCTTCCCCTGTAAATACGCCCGTTAGATCAATTACTTTTTCACGCTTCCCCCGCACGATACGGACCCTAGTAATATCTGCGGTTGGCGTTACTCCACCCGCTGCTTTAATTGCTCTGGTCAAGGTGCGTCTAGGAGGATAGTCCCCGATAATGAATTGTGTGTCGTTCCCGATCACGGCGGGACGTTCTTCTTCTGCAATTTCGTTGATGGTGATTTGTCCTGGGGAGAACACCTCACCTGTTATGCCGACAGGAACGGGTGCCCACAGCACCACCTGCAGCGTTAGCTTAAGGGCGTTGGGCGGGAAATAGCCACCGGTTGTTAGGGCTTTGGTAAGTTTTTGCTCTGCCTCAATCGGCTCTAGCCCTTCGACAGATAGCGCACCAAGATAGGGTATTTCGAGACTTCCTTCTTGGTTGACTTCATAGATGCGGGCAAAGTATTTCTCGTTAGGAATCGTGATTTCAACTCGATCTCCAGGCGAGAGTGGTAATGCGAGGCTGGGTAAAGCCGCCACCAGAACTGAGACTGTAGATAATAATGGATAGACCCAATAGCAAAGATGTTTCAGCATGAGAATATCCTCCAGGCTTCAACGATAGGATGCCCGAAGCGGCATAGAACTTGGACAGTTATAGTGGTTTGCATCGCTATAGCACCCCTCGCTCAGAGACGCCTTGAGTGCCATCTTCGTATTTCCACTCGACGAAAGAGATGTCGAGTTCGCCTGTAATGGGAACGGGGTAGGCAAAGCGGATACGATCTCCGGGTGCAAGACGCTTCTCTGCCCCCATCGAAAACTGACCCACGTCTACTGTCTGTAGCCCTTGGCGGATGCGGTAGTAGACGCGAAGATTATAGACAAATCCAGGGGTCTGATTGAGCAGTTCACCAATGATGCGATGGTGAACTTTTTCATCCACCAGAATAGTTTGTAGTTGAGCATCACTAAGATGCACCTTTGCAGAGGATTTCACTCTGTTCTCTTGAAGATAAAGACGATCTGGCGGTTCAATAATAGGAGTAACTCCCCACGGTTCCCATCGCCCCTTAGGTTGTGTTTTACCGGATCGAACCCATCGATCTCTGATACCTGGTCGATGGGGTTTCAACGGTTGCGATTCCGGTGAGGACGGAAAAGATGGTTTATTTCGCCAATGAGTTTCTTCAGGCGGCGTCAGTTCCAGCCAGTGTGATGGAGTGTTTTTGGGGCTTGAGACAGTGGATGGTTTTCTAGTGGGTTGCGCGACGAACTCAGGCACTGTTTTTGTCTCTTCCCAGTCTTCCTGCTCTTTGGGTAAAGGGGGGGCTAAGAAAAATTCCTCCTGCTGTTTGGTGGTCTTAGATGTGTTAGTTTCCGAGTGTTCAATGAATTCAGCCTGTGCCCGTGACAAACTGCTGAATCCTGTTGTCAGGACGATAAGAAAACTCAGGAGAAGGGACGGTTTAAACAACATGGGGAGAGCGTACGAGTTGAGTTTGTTTCTGTGATTGCAGCTCTAGGCGGCTGTTGCTGCTTGGGCTATAGCCAAGCGATGAAAGACAAAACGAGTGGCCCAGATCGCAAAAAGGGGCAAGAAAATACAGTGAGTCAGTAGAACTGCCGTGGCAACCCCAAGGCTTTGCCACTGAACTCCAATCAGAATCCCGCAGGTGAACAGTCCTGTGAAAAGGATGTTCCAAGCTAGGTCAAGGCCGGGACGGTCAACGGATAGTAAAAGCTGGGAAGCCGCATCTGCAAAGGGGCGCGGAATTGCCGACAGACACACCAAAACTAAAACGGGGACGGCTGCAGTCCATTGTGTACCAAAGACGAGGGGGACGTAGAACGGAGCTAAACTGGCTTGCAATAAGACCACTGGCACGAATAGCCAGGTGATTGTTTTGAGGCTCTTAAAGTAGACCTGGCGAAATTGATCAAGTTGAGATCGCGTCTGGCACAGCCGAGGCAGCAGTGCCACCTTCACCGAAGTAATCAAACCCAAGCTCAAACCTAGTCCTGCATTAAAGGCGAAGAAATAGGCTCCTAATGCTTCGACACCGAGAAATCGACCCACCAGTAAATAGTCCAGGTTGAAGCGCAACGTATTGAGAAGCTCGACGCCTAAAATGCTCCTGCCAAAGGTGAGTAACTCCCCCCAGCCCTTTGTGGTAAAGCGCCGCTGCGGTCGCCACGAATTATGTTTGAGCATCATCGCCACCCAGATGGGCGGCACGATCAGGCGAGGCAAAACAATGGCCCATACCCCAAAGCCCGCCAGCGCAAACCCTAAAGAAGAAAGATTTTCCGTTGTCACCTGCATCGTGTCGCTGAGGGCGATCACCCACATCTTGCCCTGGCGCTGGATGAGCGCGTTTTGAATCATGGCGATGGGTAAAATTAGTAAGGTGGCGGCCAAGGCGCAAATAGGCAAAATCAGCTTGGTATCGTTGTAGAACCAGGCTACCGGGAAAGCCGCTAAAGACTGGATCACAAACAAGGCTGAAAACAAGACCCAATTGAGCCAGTAGGCAGATTGGCAAAGCGGCCCTAGGCGATCTTCACTAACTTGAATGAGACGGGTGCCAATCCCGTTACGCATGAACACCCGCACGAATTCGTTGGTGGTCATGATGATGGCGGCTAGCCCGTAGTCGTGGGGACTCAGACAACGAGCCAGGACCACCGTAGCGGCGAGGCGAGTAAACCGATTCACAAGCTGCGAACTGCCCAGCCAGCCCATATCACGGGCAAACGGGTTATTGATCGATTTTAGTTTGTGGCTAAGGTTAGAAAAAGCATTCATTGCAAGGACTCATTCAAGGGCAGTGGTTCGCTTTAAGCAGTGGCCAGCCAAGCCGATAAATCACGCTGGATTAAGTCTTGGCACCGAAGAATATCGTCTTGATATAGCGCGGCTAAAGATTGACGGACCCCTGGGCTAATCTGAGGCTTACCCAGATTCTGATGCTGAATTTTTTGCCGGAGGTGGTCTGGGAATAAAGGTTTCAGCATCGACTTGAGGGGGTTCGGCTGGGTCAAAATCCGATGCATGAGGCGATTTTTGGGCATCCCGGATTTATTAGGGCGGATGGTCATGTCCGGCATAAAGGAGGAGTCAACCTCTAAATATTGAAAAATATCTTGTAGAAGGGTCTCAGGTGATTGGGTCAGATCTTCGTAGAGATAGACCTTGAGCTGATCAGCGGAGAAGCGATCGCAATATCTCTGCAACTGGGCCGAGTAGTAGCCCTGCTGACGGTAATGCCAAAACCACTCCCAGTTTTCTTGAATCCGCCGTTGCTCATCTTCTAAGGCATGGGCAAAATCTTGGTGAGGTTCACGGCCATCGCGCACTAAGTGCAAGAAATTAGCATGGGCACGATCTACAGGACTGCGGAGAATAACAAGGAGTTTGGCATCAGGAATACTAGCCTGAATTCGTGCCGGTGCTTCAGGATGATAAAGATAGAGCGGACAGGCTTCACCAATGGCCGTTTCGTCAGTCACATTGGCAAACTGGGCCGCGTAGTCCTTTGCACTGGTAATAGAGAACGAATTGATTGCACTGTCTCCCGGCCCCCGAAAGTGTAAGTCCACTCCGTCAAAGGCAAAGAAATTAGTTTCTTTCTCAGGCGTCATATAAACCTGAGGGTGCTGTTCTAAATAGGTATGCAGAGCCGTTGTTCCAGACTTAGCGGCACCAATAATAAGGAAGTTGGGCAGGTTCATAGCCACCTTTCACAAAAAAGAAAGTTTTAACGTAGCCTTAGCTTGCCCACTAAAAAGACTTCTTTACTCACTCAAGATCAGCAATTTCACTCAGGCCGACAACTCTAATCGCTGTCTCAGATCGACAACTCTATTGACTGACTCAGATCAAGAAATTTATTACAACAGTCCGGGCAGTTTTAACGTCAGAGCCTGAAACCCTCGATTTCTCGTTAGTAGCTGAAGGTTTAAAGAGGGCTGAAACCCCCATTCCACCGTTGGCTAGAAAAAACTGTCCAGAGTATTGTTATTAGCTGATTATTTTGTTGAAAAAATGAATTTATTTGGCTAGCCCCTGTCACAATTAATTTTCTACCGCAGAATCATATCTGCCAACTCAATAGATGCAGCCAAAGGGGACTAATATCGCAAATTTCTACCCCTTAAAGTGAAGCTTTGGTCTAGGACTGGGCAACCTAGGTTCACATGCTTGTATATCGTTAACCATGCACAACTCGATGAAAGTATTACTGGTGTGCTCTTCTGGGGGGCACTTCAAAGCGCTGCAGCAACTGAAACCTTTTTGGAGTCAGCATGATCGCCGTTGGGTGACCTTCAATACCCCCACGACTGCCGCCTACTGCAGCGAAGCGGGCGAATCTACAATTTGGGCTTATAGCCCAACGAACCGCAATATTCCTAACCTTTTGCGGAACCTAGGTCTTGCTGTACGGGTACTACGCCAGTATCAACCCGACATTATTTTGACCACAGGGGCTGGGGTCGCAGTACCATTTCTGATCTTACAATACCTTCGCCAACAGATGAAGTGAGAGTTGGCTGTTAGTCAAGAGGGCTTTAGAGGGATACTAAGAATTACTCCTAATCCAGTCCCTCTAAAGCCCATGTATGACATCTTACAACTGCTGGAG
>JBAUJD010000986.1:0-2722 GCA_049683515.1 Thermosynechococcaceae cyanobacterium
CTTTTTTTCACTGGGGAACGGGAGCGGCTGACATAAGCCTGAGCTGAGGTTTTCCCTTAGCATCAGGTCGCATCCTGAAATCTAGGTCATAGTCACCCGGAACGGTCGGGAATTGATGCCAGAATTCATAATCAGACGTGACGGTCATAGGTGGAACTCCCTTGAGGTCTTCTGATTTCTCTGGTTCATCCAAAAATGTAACCTTGCAACCTGTGACCAGGTTGCCATCATCATCATTGAATTTATAACGCTTGACGCAAAGTACTTTATGAACTGACATTTAGCAAATATCCTCTTCTGGCTCTTTTTCAACAATATAGACATAGATACAGCGCTCTAAGTCTTCTGGTGTAGCATCTTCATCTGAGATGTTATAGAAAGATTTTGGAATAATTACCTCTGGAGAAACGTCATAGTTATATAACGGAATTTCCGAAACATGGGGAATAAGAATAGGGTATTCTTTATCCTCATCATCTAAGTACTGAGCAACCTTCTCTACAAATTGCAAAGTGTGTTCATAAGCCTGCTGTGCAACACCAGACCAACTGATGTTGACCTTGGACTTTATTGTTTGGCAACGCTCCCATGTTTCAGGGTCTACTGTGATAGTCACGCGCTTTCTTTTTTCCTTTCCTAGTGTGGGTGGAGCCATAAGTAAATAGTCATCGATGGATGTGTATGCATTGATTATATGGTTCCCGGCTCTGCTTCGTCAATGAACTGGGGTTGAGCATTGCCTCCCCACCCCCCTCATACCTCCCCCCGAGTGGGTGAGGTCTTAAGGTTTATGAGTTCCGTACCTTCACTTAGGGTTGCTTCGCATTGGTTCCCCTCGTCCTTCCTCAGTGCTTCGGACAACTCAGGCAAAACATTCGTCAGGACGAGGAATTGCTACGCTCTGCTTCGCACCCGCCACCGAAGAACGGGGACCCCTACCCCGTTTTCGGGACAGGCTAGTCACGCAAAAGAGGCCAGGACGGCAAATTTATCACACCTTCCGGTGTGATGTGCGCGTCCGTGGGGCCTCTTTTGCTTAGGGGGAAGTGAGAGAAGAGGAGAGGAGAGAGAGGAGGTAGGGGTATAGGGAATGGGTTGGGTTGCTTAGATAAAAGCCCACCCCCCCCCACGAACCTACGGTCTGTGGAGGGGTGTGTGTGAGGGCAGAGAGAGGGGCTGCGTACAGAAGCCAGTTGTTAGGCCGCTCGGTAGGGAGCTAAAGACTCGATGACTTTGGGATGCTCAGAATCGAGATGCCATTTGCCGCCTAGATGGAGGGTAAAACCTATAGGAATTAAGCTATGGTCCCTCAGAATTACGTCTGTGTCGTGCCATGAACAATTGGCTTCGATGAGCTGTTTTCGTTGTCTATAGAATGTTCGTCGTGGATAACTTTTCTTGAAGTGGTCTTCACCAAGGGTCGAGAAATTAACCCATGTTGCATAAAGATTTCTAGCTAACTGTGAGCTGTATAACTCATTTAATCGTCGCTCAACTGCCGCAGCTTCCCTAACTGTTTCCATCTGTTTTTGATTACCTAGTCTTAATAGTTTGAAGAGTTCAGAAGTATAGGTTTTGTTCAGATAGTCCGTACTAAGTTCGTGAACTAATGGTTCAACCCCAAAGTCGTATAGGAGCTTCTGCTTTTTTATTTCAACTTCTACTCTTAGGATTTTGTTCGCTAGGAACTGTAATGAGTTTAAATCAGTTGCATGGAATTGACCAAGCTTGACGAGCTTCGCCAAACGTTTGCGATCGCGCTTCGAGAACTCAACTCCTTTGTGATACGCCTTGACGCAAGTGGTGGAACCAGGGGCCGCAAAGCCATCTGATCCATACATATTAACCTTTCTTCGTGGAAAGTCTGAATTCTTAAAGCCCATAAAGAACTCGGTCACAGATTCAAAGCTGGGCATCTGGTAGATATGTGCAACGTCAACCCGCGTTACTAACCACTCTGAGGCCGGAGATGGAAAGGAGTAGCCGATGATATCCTCAATACGCTTCTGAAGCCAAAGAGCGGCTGGTAGGAGGTCATTAGGGCCACCATAGACGTTATGACCCAGGATTGCCTTATGAATACTGCCTTCAATGTGAAGGTAAGGGTCAGAGGGCACCTTTTTAGGAGGACCGTTGTCCGACCGAACCCACTTAATGCGCTCTACACGGTACGTCATCCGATGGTCGAAACTGCCCTCAATAGAACCGGCTACCAACTGGTAAAGCTGTTCGCCAGTTCTCAGGTCATTGGCCTGCCGACAAACAGCTTTAGATTCCAGTGCTACCGCCAAGTCTTCAGGAATAATAGGTGTCTTGAAGGCAACGGTATCGAGCATCTAACCACACAGCCATTCAAAGTAAGCTTGGGCTGCTTCACCCTCTAAATGAGTGCGGCGTGGAATGCGTTTTGGGGGGATAGGGAAGGGGAGCGCGGCTAGCGCCGCGCCTGTATCTTCATTAGATGGTTGACTATTGAAGCTAGATAGTTGGCTAAAGTGTTTCTGTCTGGACATCTTCGACTCCTAGGAAAGGTGGATGTGTTTGGGCATTTGTGTCATCCGTGGCACTTTCACGGGGTGTTACTAGCACCCCGTGCTTTTTTTCACTGGGGAACGGGAGCGGCTGACATAAGCCTGAGCTGAGGTTTTCCCTTAGCATCAGGTCGCATCCTGAAATCTAGGTCATAGTCACCCGGAACGGTCGGGAATTGATGCCAGAATTC
>JBAUJD010000987.1:0-7353 GCA_049683515.1 Thermosynechococcaceae cyanobacterium
GAACAGAGCCTGGAGATGAGACAACTGCAGCATGGAAATATCTAATTAAGTGGGAATGGGTGAATCTGTCTTTCACCTTAGCGAGCTTAGCGAATTTTGTGAACGTCCAGGGAGGTCTATGATAAGATTAGTGTTTGCAAAAGTTATCTACAATCTATGGTACTGCTCCAAGCTCGTAAGCAAGAAATTATTGAAGGTTACCAGATTCACGAGACCGACACTGGATCAGCAGATGTTCAGGTCGCCATGCTGACAGACCGCATCAGCAAGCTCAGTGATCATCTCAAAATCAACAAAAAAGACCATTCTTCTCGTCGAGGTCTCCTCAAGATGATTGGACAGCGCAAGCGGCTGCTGGCTTACATCAACAAGCGAGATGCCGTTCATTATCGTGAGCTAATCAAGCGTCTAGGCATTCGGGGCTAACCAAGGGATACTCATGGCTGCTAACTCTAAAGACACTCAATCCAGTGCTGGATTTGCCTCAGACTCTAAACTACAGACTGTGGCTGAAAAGTCTAAGAAAAAGCCAAAAGAGACCTCTAAAAAAGCAGCCAAGACCGTTAAAAAAACACCCAAGCGTTTCCCTACGGGTAAAGCAGAGAATGCTCAGTCGGCGATTCCCAAGGTAGTCAGCAATCGCATGGTTAAGCGGGTCGCTATTATTTCCGGTGTCCCCTCCGTCTTGGCTTTTGGCGTGTTCCCGATGAGCTACTACGCTTCTTTGCAGGGGTGGATTTCATTACCGCCCTTTGTAACTCTCTTTGCAAGTGTGGCCTGTTTGGCTCTGGGCCTAGGGGGAATCAGCTACGGCGTCCTGTCAGCCTCGTGGGATGAAGGGATAGAGGGGAGCTTGGTGGGCGTCCAAGAATTTAAGCTCAACCTCAGTCGGCTTCGAGAGTCAAGAAAAGCTCAGCGTGAAGCGCAGGCAAAGCAAAAAGAAGAAGCAAAACAGAAAAAATAGAGCAGGCCGTAAATTTACTGACTACTCTACGATTTTCTGAATCGCTATTGAGCAGGAGCCGTTGGTGCTGGCGGTGATGATGTGGCTTCACCTTCTTGCTGTTTTTTCCGAAATGTTTCTACAGCATCATTGAAATTTTCGTTCTGATCGTCAGCAAATTCTTGAGGGCTACGGCTGTTGACCTGCTGAATTCGATTGAGCAGATTGAGCAAAGACGTTCCTGACGCTCTCTCTGGAGAAAAGACATTGTTGAGGTTATTCGGGTCATCCTCTCGTTCAAATGTCGTAGACGCTCCTTGAGAGGGAGAGTTTTGCAGGTCTAAAGCAGTTTGGGCCTCTGCATTGGCACTGATCAGCATGAAACCCAGCCCACAGACAAGCGCGAATGAGACAGTAAGCTTTGATGGCATGGTGATACTCCCAAGAGACTTTAGGGGACTAGACGTTCGCTAAGGTTGCTGGTCGAAACGCCAGATGACGCGTCGAGGAATGACTTTAGCATATAAAATTTGACCCTATTGTAGGCGAAAAAGTTTCTACGGCGATTGATCATCTCTACTAATGAGAGAGTTGCCCCTTAAATAGGGAGTTCTAATAGTAAGGACAATTACCTCTGGGGGACACTATCATTAATGCAGTCACAACAATCTTTCGTGCAGGACCCGTCTGTGGTCAATTCACCACAACATCATCAAGGTCCGAGGCAGTTTCTCCCTGGGTTTGTTCGTCGTTTGTCTTCTTCAGCTAAGTTAGAGCTTCAGTCTCGTCAGCCGACTCATTTTCGCAGTGATTTTGTCGGTTGCATGAATCTGCATGCAGATCCTGATACCGTAGCTCAGTACCTAGATCGTCATCCTGAGTGGTTTGTGCGTTGCGCGGCTCCCATCCAGGCAACCCCCGAAGGCGAAAATGGCTATATTCTATCCCTGGGTCGCTATGGTTCTTTTGGATTTGATGTGGAACCTAAAATTGGCTTAAATTTGCTGCCCCAAGATCAGGGCGTCTACCGTATTGAGACGATTACGCTACCGGATGAGGGAGAACAACAAACTTATTTAGTTGATTTCCAGGCGGCGCTGCAGCTTGTTGATGCCCCTGAGGCTATGTCAGACGCTCAGGTGACGTTGACGAAGGTGGAGTGGGTGCTGGACTTGGGAGTAACGTTATTTTTCCCTCGGTTTATCCATCGACTGCCCAGTCAATTGATTCAAAGTACGGGCGATCGCTTACTCAATCGGGTCGTTAAGACTATCTCAACATCACTAACCGCCAAGGTGCAGGACGACTTTCACCAGTCGATGGGGATTACACCTGTGAAGTAACTGGCGCTGATAAATACAGTGCTCTGGTCTTGGCGTGGCTGTATCGCGGCGGTTTTGACAGGTCATTTTGCATAGGCCAGGATTCAGATTACGCTACGATGCAGCTAAGATTGCTTGAGATGAAAGCGCAGGAGTTTAGCCGTGGTCAAGATCGTTCATCGTAGATCGCTAGGTGTACAGCCGGTCTACGACCTTGGACTAGCACAGGACCATAATTTTCTGATAGCAAACGGCTTAGTTGCCTCTAACTGCTTCAATAAGTCTCACTCCACCGCCTACGGCTACGTCACCTATCAAACGGCTTACCTCAAAGCCAACTACCCTGTTGAGTATATGGCGGCGTTGCTGACGGCTAACAGCGGTGACCAAGATAAGGTGCAGCGATATATTGCCACCTGCATCAGCATGGGCATTGAGGTTGAACCGCCCGACATTAATCGCTCAGGTATTGACTTCACGCCCCTAGAAAAAAATATCCTGTTTGGCCTGTCTGCCGTCCGCAATGTAGGGCAAGGGGCAATAGAATCGCTCCTGCAGGTGCGAGAAGAGAGTGGACCGTTTGTGTCGCTGGCCGATTTGTGCGATCGCATCGATTCTCGTGTCGTCAATCGCCGCGCTCTAGAAGCGCTGATCCACAGCGGCGGCTTTGATGAGCTAGAGCCAAATCGTCATCAGCTGATCAAAGATCTAGAGCTGATTTTGGAATGGTCTCAGTCCCGCGCCAAAGATCGCGCCATCGGTCAAGGCAACCTGTTTGACGTGCTCAGCAGCACCGCCGCTGAAGCCCCTGCCGCCTACGAATCGGCCCCCAAGGCTCCCCTGGTCGAAGACTATCCCGAATCGGATAAGCTGCGCCTAGAGAAAGAAATCCTTGGCTTTTATATCTCGAACCATCCGCTACGAGAAATTGAGCGGCCTGCCCGCCTGATGGCCCCCATTAGCCTTGCCAATCTAGAAGAACAGCCCGAAAACACTACCGTCAGCGCCATTGTGCTGCTCACGGAGGTGAAGCCGATTATTACGAAAAAAGGAGATCGCATGGCGATTGTCCAGGCTGAAGACCTGACAGGTAAAGCCGAAGGCGTCGTCTTCCCGAAAAGCTTTGAGCGCATTGGTGAGCATATTGTCACCGATACGCGCCTAATGATCTGGGGCAAAGTGGACCGCCGCGACGACCGCATCCAGCTCATTATTGAAGATGCTGAACCCATTGAAGAAGTTCGGTTTGTAATGGTGGAGATTCCAGCCCAGGATGCAGGCAATATCCAGCGGCAGCAGCAGCTCCGCGACCTGCTTCGGCAACAGGCTGGCGAAGGCTTTGGCGGGGCCAAGGTCTCTGTGGTCGCCAAAATTCAGGGGCAACATCACAGTCAGTTGGTGCGATTAGGTCCGCAATTTCGGGTGCAGGATGAACGCGCTGCAGTCCATGCTCTATCCCAGGCAGGCTTCCAGGCTCAGTCTTCCGGGCTTTTGAACGCGACGGCTTAGTCTGGAGGTAATGGGTAATGGGGCCGTCGTTGAGTATTAGGCTGGCAGATACCCTAGTGCGTCTTTGACGTGCTTGAGGGTTGCATTGGCGATCGCTTCCGCTTGTTCTTGGCCCTGTTTCAGGACCGTCTTGAGGTGAACCTTATCTTGGGTTAGCTCTGTATACTGGGCCTGAATGGGTTCCAGAGCAGTAATAGTTGCCTCTGTCAGGAGGGGCTTAAACTGCCCCCACCCCATATCAGCGCATTCAGTTTCCACTGCGTCTTTGGTTTGGCCGGACAGAAGCTGATAGAGGCTTAGCAAGTTATGACATTCAGGCCGCTCAGGATCATCAAAGGCCAAGCCGCGCACCGGATCGGTTTTACACTTTTTAATCTTCCGTTTGATCTCGTCGGGTGAATCAAGCAAGTTAATACGGCTCAGTTCTGACGGATCGGATTTAGACATTTTTTTTGTGCCATCGGTCAGACTCATCACCCGCGCTCCAGAAGCTTGAATTAAGGGTTCTGGCACCTTGAGGATGGGCCGCTCTTCACTGGCATATTGAAAGTTGACCCGAGCGGCAATATCTCGCGTTAGCTCTAGGTGTTGTTTCTGGTCTTCTCCCACTGGCACTAGGTCTGCCTGGTAGAGCAAGATATCAGCGGCCTGCAGCACGGGATAGTCCAAAAGGCCGATGCTGACGTTATCCCCCTGCTTGATGGCTTTTTCTTTGAACTGAATCATGCGCTCCAGCCAGTTGAGAGGGGTCAGGCAGTTCAATAACCACGCCAATTCTGTGTGGGCTTTGACGTGGGACTGGACAAAAACATGGGTGTGATTGAGGTCCAGGCCGCAGGCGAGATATAGGGCCGCTAAAGATTCAGTGTTAGAGGCCAGCACCTTGGGGTCATGGGGGACGGTAATGGCATGTAAATCAGCGATGAAAAAGAAGTTTTCGTATTTCTGCTGCTTGTTGACCCAGTTTGCGATCGCACCTAAATAATTCCCCAGATGGGGGGTGCCAGTGGGCTGAACTCCAGAAAGAACCCTTTGCTTCGTCATGTACCCTGAATCCCCAGTAAAAATCGGCCTGCACTCCTGCACAGGTTTTCTAGTGTAAATCAATGTGGGCTGGTGCTTTCAGTGCCACAGTCACAAAAGGATGAGCCAATCACACTGGAGTACTCTCGCTTTACATAGAGCAACAAAAGTAACATGGGCCTTAACAGCACTTTACCGATAATGGGGATCGCATCTAGCCCACGGGAAATGGCCTCGCCAGCGTCGTAAAGCAGACCTATTTTAAGAAAAGATCAAGATTTTTGGAAAAATCGTCGATTACCGCAATAAACTACTGACTTTTTCACAAAGAGTATGCTAAGTTGTGGTCTACTGAGGGCAATAGTATCGCTATCAGTTCACTACAATGTATAAATCGCCTAAGCTATTTAAAGCGATAAAATTTTTGTTGTGGGGGGAGTCATTGGAGATTGATGGGTTCATGATCATAATTAAAAAAACTGGTTCTATTCCGGCACTATTAGCCTGCTTTTCCTATGGGAGCGTTAACTCTGTTTCCGCGGCCCAACTCGACTTCCAGGATCCTTCTCAAGGAGAATCCACCGAACAGCCTGCACCTGCGGCCGTTGATTCTGAGCTTTGTGAAGAAGAGACTGCGCCTAAGTCAAATTTAAATTCTTTGAATCTTGGACCTAACTTGGTTGCAAGTGCTGTCGCCTCTGATATCCCCTTGGGTTTACAAAGCCGAACCTTGGTTGCCCAAGCTATTTGTGACCTCGGTGGCGTTGCCCCCGAAGGTGGTGCGTCACTCGGTGGTGGATTTCCGCTTCTACCTCTTCTGGGTGGCTTGGGTGCAGCAGGTGGTATTGCCGCCATTGCCGCCGGTGGTGGCGGCGGAAACAATGGCACTCCAGTGGTACCTGAGCCTGCAGAGCTAGCGACTGCTAGTCTGTTCGCTAGCTTGGGTGTTGCCGGGGTTCTACTACGCCGTCGTAAAAAGTCTAACGAAGACGCATAAGTTATCACTTCTAGGGGAAACGCTGCGGCTTGTTTCTCTTTTTCAAAAATGGTCGATCCTAGTCTATGGGGTCGGCCATTTTTGCTGAATTCGTCCATCATTACGGTAGAAGCCTGGACGGCTCCTGCCGATTATTTACGTATTCATCATGGAACCATCGATTGTTGATCACATTCTCGAAGCCTTACCCGGCAATCTCGTCACGGGCTTAGAGCAAGCCGATCAACGATGGTCTGATTTGCGCCAAGGTATTCAGCCCCCAGTCCCTCAAGTGGTGACGGAGAGCCGCACTCCTCTGAAGACGGTAGATTGGGATGTCATTATTTGTGGCGGCACCTTAGGGATCATTATCGGCGCAGCCTTAGTCCAGCGAGGCTGGCGAGTGGCACTGCTAGAGCGAGGCATCCTGAGAGGCCGCGACCAAGAGTGGAATGTCTCTCGGACTGAGATGATCACCTTAGTGGAGCTGGGTCTACTGTCACTAGAACAGCTTGAAGCCACTATCTCGTCTCAGTTCAATCCCCTACGGGTAAAGTTTCACGGTGGTCGAGAGATCTGGGTTCGTGATGTGCTCAACTTGGGCATTGATCCGGTAGCGCTCTTAGAGGCTCTCAAGCAACGCTTTCTGGCCTTGGGTGGATATCTGTTAGAAAACACACCCTTTGAGCAGGTCACCGTGCATCCCAATGGCGTCGCGGTGCAGGGCCAATCGCAATGGACCGCCCGACTCATGCTAGACGTAATGGGCCATGGCTCCCCCATTGCAGCTCAGGCCCGTGGAGGACAACGGCCAGACGGCATTTGCTTAGTGGTGGGTACCTGCGCCCAGGGCATGCCGGAGAACCAAACAGGGGATTTGCTCGTTTCCAATAGCCCGATTCAGAATCATAGCCAGTATTTTTGGGAAGCCTTCCCTGCCCGGGATGGCCGCACCACCTATCTGTTCACCTATGCCGATCTGAAACCCCAGCGCCCCAGCCTTAGGCAGCTCTTTATCGATTATTTTGAAGGACTACCCAGCTATCAAGGGATCGAACGCTCTGAGCTTCAGGTTCAGCGTGCCTTGTTTGGCATGTTTCCGAGCTATCGCCAAAGTCCGTTAGCCCTGCCCTGGAATCGACTGCTGGCGGTGGGAGACAGTAGCGGCAATCAGTCTCCCCTGAGCTTTGGCGGGTTTGGAGCGATGATGCGCCACCTTGGTCGTTTAGAGGCAGGGATCCATGAGGCACTCACCGTTGACTGCCTTAGCCAGAGCGATCTAGCCCAACTGCAGCCCTACCAGCCGAATCTCTCTTCTACTTGGCTCTTTCAAAAGTCAATGCGTGCCCCCGACAAGGGTGACCCCAATGCTATTAATCATTTGCTATCGGCTGTTTTTAATTCAATGGAAGCACTCGGAGAGCCGGTACTCAAGCCTTTTCTGCAGGACGTGGTTCAGTTTGGCCCACTTTCTAAGACACTACTTAGAGTTTCGGTTCGGCAACCTCAACTGATTCCAGCTATTTTGGCTCAGTTGGGACCTGTCGCCCTTGCACAGTGGCTACCGCACTATCTTAATT
>JBAUJD010000988.1:0-2396 GCA_049683515.1 Thermosynechococcaceae cyanobacterium
GTATTTAAACCCTGCTGCATATTGGTTTTGGCAAAAAGCAAGGGCATCGTTCCAGGCCACGCGAGTACAGCCGAACATCTGGGCCAGTCGTTGGGTTTGCCCAGTTGTCGGATAAATTCTGTAGCGATAGCGCAACTTCATAGTTCTATTGTACTAAAGAAAAGAAGCTAGAACCGTTGAATAATCAAGTGAAAGCCGTCCTAGAAGGACGGGGCTTCAGACCCAGTTTTTCGGTGATCATTGCGATCGCATCCCAAAATCAGCCCAATACACAGCATCAGGGTCTAGGATTAAGCACGGAAAGTTTTTTCTTTTCACATACATTAAAGCCCCTGACGGACCGCAAGGCACCTATGCCCCCATCATTTCAATACAAGGCTAAACGCTATGTCACCATTGCCCTAGGGGCTTTATTGCTCACAACAGCGGGCGGCACCCTCACCTCATGTACGTCTTCAAATAAAACCGCCGAGGTTCAGCAAACGGTTAGCGATGAAATTGCTCCCTTGACGGCTCTGCCTGCAAACGCGAGAACCAAGCAGCTTCAACAACTCGCAGAAAAAGGATCTCAATCCTCAAAAAATCAGGCCAAGTATTTACTGGCTGCAGATCTCGTTGAGCAGGGGCAAGGAGAAGCAGCCCTGAACTATTTAAAAGGTCTGGAGAGCAAATATCCGGTCTTGGCTGAGGAGATTCTGGTGCTGCAGGCTAAAGCCCATACCCTTGCAAAGGAAACGAAAGAAGCTCAGAAAATCTGGACCAAGATTCTCAAGGAAAAAGCCAAAACACCGGCTGCAGCCGAGGCGCTCTATGCGTTGGGCAAGAAAGATTCGCAATATTGGGATCAAGTCATCGATCAGTTTCCGAGCCATCCACGGGCTATTGATATTGCCGTAGAGCGGCTCAAACGCAATCCGGTTGATATTCCCCTACGGCTGCTGATTGCAAAGCACGGCCAGTGGCATCCTGATTACGGTCGGTATCTCAATCGACTCACCACAGAATTTAGGGGCAAGCTCCAGCCACAAGATTGGGAAACCGTTGCCTTTGGCTATTGGGATCGGCAGATTTATAAAGAAGCTGGCTTAGCCTATGCAAAGGCCACTCCCAGTTCTTTAACAGCCTTTCGGGCAGCGCGGGGGCTGCAGTTGGGGGGCGAGAAGGCCGAGGCGATCGCAGCCTATCAAAAAATGATTACGACTTACCCTGATGCAGAAGAAACCGCAACGGCACTGCTCAAGCTATCAGAGCTACAGGAAAATGCTGCAGGGCTAGATCAAGCCTTTAAGCTGGCAACCCAAAATAAAGAAGACCACCGAGCCGGTCAAATTTTGCAAACCAAAGCGCGACTATTGAAAAAGCAGGGGGACGCGACCGAGATCGAGAAGCAGTTGCTCACCGACTATGGCACCACGGAAGCAGCGGCAGAGCTGCGGTGGGAACAGGCCCAGGCGCAGGCAAAGGCTAAAAATCTTGAAACGGCTCGGGATTGGGCGCTCCGGCTCCAGAGTCAAAACCCTAACAGCGAATTGGCGGCCCAGGCTGCATTTTGGGCTGGCAAGTGGGGCAAAGCCGTAGGGCAATCTCAAGCGATGCCAGCGGCCTCTCAATGGCTCTGGAAAAATCACCCTGAATCTTACTACGCTTGGCGAACGGCCTCAGAAGCAGGATGGCAAGTGGGCACTTTTACGACCCTTCGTTTTTTGCAGCCACAGGTGACGCCGGTTCAGACCCGTTTGCCGCTCCCGGCAGGGTCAGAGGCGGTGCAAGAACTCTATCAACTGGGTCAATCTAAAGCGGCCTATGAGCGCTGGCAGTGGGAGTTTACGAATCGCGATCAGCGAACCTTTGAAGAACAGCTCACCGATGGTCTATTGCGAATCGAGGTGGGCGATTCTTTGCGGGGCATGTTTATGCTCTTAAATCTGTTCTATCGCGCCCAAGAAGAGCCAGAGCAGCGAGAGCTGTACCAAAAATGGCGACAGGATCCAAAATTTTGGCAGGCGCTGTATCCCCTCAGATATTTTCAGGAGACCTCAAAGTGGGCCAAGCAACGTAATCTCAATCCGCTCCTGGTGCTGGGCCTGATCCGGCAGGAGTCGCGATTTCAGACAGACATTCGATCTTCGGCAGGGGCGGTGGGCCTCATGCAGGTGCTGCCCTCAACGGGTAAAGAAACAGCCGAGCGAGTGGGGCTGCAAGACTATGAGCTAACCAATGCTGATGACAACATTAACTTGGGGACGGGCTATTTTGATTTTGTCCATCGACAGTATGACAACAATACGATGCTTGCTATCAATACCTTCGCCAAATCATGAGGAATTTTCAACACTGTTTCTAGGGTGTACAGCGCCTAGATTGGCAGCCTTTCTCAAGACCTGTGCCCAAGAAAT
>JBAUJD010000989.1:0-5282 GCA_049683515.1 Thermosynechococcaceae cyanobacterium
TGAGATTGAAGCCTCATAAACGACTCAATTTTCAACGAGGCATGAGAGCATTGACCCTTATTCAACAGGCATTATAGGTTCGTTGTCATCCCTAAAGATTTATCTCAGTCAGCCTCTTTTTAGAGAAGGAACCGTGATGAACCCGGTTAAGTTCTCGTTCGCTTACAGGCAGCAACTCTTAGAGCGCTGTTTTGAAAAAGAGTATGAGGCCGAAAAACGCCGGATATTTTTAGAGTGCTGCTGGAGCCGTTCATGCAAGACTTTGTGATGTTTACAACGCCAAGGCTAAGCGAAATGAGAAACAAGATTCGCACTTGTATTTCCTGGTTTTTGCTGGGGATTACTTTGGCATTGCTTTTATTTTTCAGTATGGGGGCATTGAACCCAGCCATTGCTGCGGTCAGTTTGACCAAAGAAGATCAAGGCCAGATGCTCTACCAATCTCAACAAGTCCTGTGGGATCAGCAAGGGTATTCTTGGCAGGTGGTGGTCTCTAAACACGCAAGTTTTGCCAGCCCACCGACGATATCATTGCAGCTAGCAGGGCCGATGGACCAAGTCGTCGTAGATCATGATCAACCCCTGACGCTGGTAGCCGCTCAGGCAAGGATGCTAAAGGCGATCAGTGTTCCAGAGTCGCTGTATCTCGATCGCCCTCTAGCCCCCAACGTGGTCCAGTATGATCTCAAACCAATTGTGGCTGAGCTAAATCGATCTGTGCAACTTGAGATCGCAACCCAAGACGAAAAGACAATCAAACTGACGGTTCCTGCAACTGTGATCCAAGAATGGCAAACGGTGGCGGCCTGTGCCGATATTCTGTGTGGGGAATGAAAGCATTTAGCCCGGCTGGTTCAAGGCTTCAAAGCCGGATACGATATCGAGCAGCTCTTCCGTAATCTTAGTCTGACGCTGTTGCTGAAAGATGGCTTGTAGCTCAGTGAGATGCTCTGTAATATTGGTCTGAGCAAGCTGCATTGATGCGAGGCGGCTGGCATTTTCGCTGGCGAGTGATTCGGCGCAGGCTCGGTAGAGGGTGACAAAGAAATGCTGCCTAAATAATGCTGAGAACAGTTGTTCTCGACCTTGTGACACCATCGGGCGACAGCGGGAGGTCCAGGGACGCTGATGTCCCTGGCTCAGAAGTGGAAAAATCTGCTGTTGGCGAGGGGTAGAGGTTGTGCCTTTCGCGGCCCGGTTATGGAACACCCAAATTTGATCGACTTGGTGTGTGGTTCGCCATTGTTCGAGCTGCACCACGATGGCTTGAATTTTGGCTGTAATCCCTTCCACTGAAGCGGGTACGGATAAACATCGTTCGACGGGGAAGCCTTGTTCTTGGATGCGATCGCAAACCCGTGACCCCATCCCCAGCAATAGCGGCTCTTTCATCTGCGCAGGAAGCTGATGCAACTCTTGAACGACAGACTGAGCCAACTGCTCATTGAAACGACCACACATCCCTTGATCTGATCCAAAAACAACGGCTCCTAGGCGACGGTGAACTGGTGGCCGAGACTCAGCTAAGGCTTCTGGATAGTTAATCAGAAAGATCTGCCGTCCCATTCTCAGGGTGTGATTATATTGCTTCAGAGCAATAGCCGCCTGTTCATACTGGCGAATATTGACGGCTGCTAAGGCTTTCATTGTCTTAGCAACGGTTTGCAGCTCTTGGGTGCTGGCGATTTGCCGCTTTAGAGCTTCGGCAGTTTTCATCGCTTCTACTCCTCGTTTTTATCGATCTGATAAACTCGCCGCGATGCATTCTAGAAGAAACTTGCGATCGCCCTCACTCAACTTCGCCCCACTCTCAATCCGCTCACAGACCTCTGGTAGCTCTCGCTGCACCGCCTTACCGACCTGCTTTTCTAGTTCAGAAACTTGATCGACAGGCACGGCATCAAATAACCCTTGGGTCACCGCCAACAGCACTGCAATTTGCACCTCAACCGGCAGAGGCTGATACTGTTGTTGTTGCAGTACTTCTCGAACCCGACGACCGCGATCTAAGGACTCCAGCGTTGATGCTTCTAGGCGAGTTCCAAACCGAGCAAAGGATTCTAACTCTTCAAACTGTGAGTAAGAGAGGCGTAAATCTCCCGCCACACTCCGATAGGCCGGGAGCTGAGCTTTACCCCCCACACGCGAGACGGACTTCCCCACATCAACGGCGGGGAATATCCCCTTTTGAAATAAATCCGGCGTCAGATAGATTTGTCCATCGGTGATCGAAACCAGGTTTGTCGGAATATAGGCCGATAGGTTTTGGGCCTCCGTTTCGATAATAGGCAGCGCGGTTAAAGAGCCGCCCCCTAACTCTGGGCGCAGGTGGGTAGCCCGCTCCAGTAGTCGGGCATGAATGTAGAAAATATCGCCGGGGAAGGCTTCCCGACCAGGTGGGCGGCGCAGCAACAGCGACAATTCACGATAGGCACGGGCATGTTGAATCAGATCGTCGTAGATGATCAGCACATCTCGACCCTGTTCCATGAAGTACTCTGCCATTGTGGTGGCGGCGTAGGGTGTGATGTACTGTAGGCCCGGTGTCGATTCCCCTCCGGCGACGACGATGATGCAGTAGTCCATTGCATTGCGATCGCGTAATTCCGCAATTAATTTAGCCACCGCTGAACTACGCTGACCAATGGCGCAATAGACACAGATGATATCCTTACCCTTTTGGTTGAGGATGGTGTCGATGGCAATAGCCGTTTTACCCGTTTGGCGATCGCCCAAGATCAGTTCTCGCTGCCCCCGACCAATGGGAATCAGCGCGTCAATTACCTTAATACCCGTCTGTAATGGTTCCGTAACGGGAGCACGATCCATAATCGCCGGAGCCTCTCGTTCAACGGGGCGACGCTCCAAAGTACTCACGATACCTTTGTTGTCTAGCGGGCGTCCGGTTGCATCCACAACGCGCCCTAAAAAGGCTTCGCCCACGGGTACATCTAGTACTCGCCCCGTGCGCTGGACTTCGCATCCCGCCTTTAAGGACCGGCTATCATCCAGTAAAATCAAGCCCACTTCCTCTGGATCGAGATTGAAGGCAATGCCCATGCGATCGCCAGGGAACTTTACTAGCTCCTCTGACTGAACATGGGTGAGACCCGTCGCCCGCGCAATACCGTGACCTAAACTGGTCACCGTCCCGACTTCTTGGCTCCGTAATTCAAAGGGATACTGGCCTTCAACCTCCTCAAAGGCTGCAAAAACATCGTCCAGAACAGGCTTCAAAATATTAAGGTCGGGCGTCGCCATGTCTACCGCTCCTCAGTTAATGCGGCACCCTCTAACACCCGTCCCAAGTTTTCCTCTAGCCGCTCTAGGTAATGCGCTAGATTCCAAGCCAGCTTGTACCCCGGAATCTTGAGTTCAATGCCACAGATCAGGTGGGATGCGATCGCAAACTGACTCATGCCCAGATCCACCCGCGTTGTAGGGGTTTTCATCTCTAGTGCCTCTAAAATCCGGTTTTGGTCTGCACCAGAGATCTCGAAGGTACTCTGAATGATCAGATCTTGCCCCCTGGCTGTTGAGAGTGCCTTCTCTAACGTCTCTTGCTCGTGCAGTGTGAGCTGACTCAAATGAGTGATAAACGCCTCAATCATTTGCCGCTCTAAATTCGCGTTCGCCAAATCTCGAAGGACGCCGCGTACCGTTGTCGCGACCTGATGCCCTGCCCGTTGCCGTAGTGATCCCAAAAACACCTGCTTCTCGCGCTCAACCGCCGCAGCCCAGGTGGCATGAATGCTATCCACCTCTTCTCGCGCTTGCTGCAGCAACAATTGTCGATGCTGATCTGCATCCTGGCGAGCTTGCGCTAAGAATTGAGCCTGTTGAGCTTCTAGGTCTTGCTGCATTTGGCGATATCGTTCCGCCTCTTGTTCCGCAACCTCTTCCTTAGACGCAGCCTCTTGCAACTGTTGAGCAATCCGCCGCTCTCGCTGCTTCATCACGCGGGTAATCGGAGCATAGAGGAAGCGTTTTAGCAGCGCTACCAAAATCCAGAAGTTGATAATTTGGGCAAAGGTCGTTAAGGGATCGATTAGCATGTGTTAGCTTCCCCCCGCACTGGCTTGTTCTATGACGTAGGCCCAAAAAGGATTGGCAAAAATCAAAATCAACGTAATCACAAAGCAATAAATGGCTGTTGATTCCACCAACGCCATACCGACAAAAAGCACCCGCGTAATGGTGTTGGCTTCATCGGGCTGTTGAGCAATGGCACTGAGCGCTTGGGACAACGCCCGTCCTTCCCCTAACGCTGGACCAATGGAGCCGATCGCAATGGTCAGCCCTGAAATCACACTTGATGCCATCCCAATTAGGGCAATATTATCCATGATTTTCCTCACTGATAGACGGATGTTTTTTCTGATCAACCTGACTTGCTGCGGCGATAAACACCATCGCCAGAATGGCGAAGATATAGGCCTGAATCAATCCTGTTAATAGCCCCAGCATCTGCATGACCACAGGAAATAGCAGCGGGGCCACGGATAGCAGAATGGCAACAATCATGGTGCCACTCATGACATTGCCGAATAATCGAACGGCGAGAGCTACAATCCGCGAGAAGTCCCCAATGATATTAAAGGGCAGCATCACGGGACTCGGCTGCAGGTACTGCTGCAAAAAGCCCCGCACTCCATTTTTTTTAATCCCGTAGAGGGGCACTGCGCAAAAGACACAGAGCGCCAAGGCCGTTGTGGTCGAGAGAGAACCCGTCGGCGGCTGATACCCCGGAATCACACTGAGCAGATTTGAAAATGCAATAAAGATAAACAGCGTCCCCGCAAAGGGCAGATAAGGCCCAGGCGGTTGCTCACTAATCTCTTCAATCTGGTTGCTAATGCCCAGCACAATCACCTCTAGAAGGTTCTGCCCCCGCGAGATTTGAGTCGAGGCTGACAGCCGCCGGGTTATGAGCCAGGAGCCAATTACCAACAATCCCATGATCAGCCAAGTGAAGATCAGCGTGGCATTGAGAGACAGCGCTCCCCATTGCCAGACGATGATTTGATCAGGGGTGAGATTCACTTTTTAGCCTCCTGTTTATGAGTTATGACTTTTGAATGAGAGATGGGGTGATTGGGGGATGGGGAGATGGAGAGAGGTAGTTTTCAGCGAGAGAGCTAATCAACCTTTCCACCGCAGGCAAAGAAATATAGGGGATATATCTTGTTCTCACTCATATTGTTTTCTGCCTCACTCCCAATCCCCCTATCTCCCCACCCCTCTTCTTCGGCATAATGCTGCTAATCAAAACATTCCGAGCC
>JBAUJD010000990.1:0-2549 GCA_049683515.1 Thermosynechococcaceae cyanobacterium
GTGTCTGTGGGCATGACCCCATAGAGAAAGTTAAGGTGTTCGCCCGACTGGTAAGCCAAAGCCCCCACGGCCCCTTCAATGGAAATTTGGCCTTCCTCCATCATTACCATCCAGTCGGCTAGGCGAATGACGCTGGGGCGATGGCTGATGATAATGGTGGTTTTGCCGTAACGATGCTGGAGCAACCGTTTCAGGACAGCCGCTTCACTGACTGGATCGAGTCCAGAGGTCGATTCGTCCAAAATGAGAATCGGTGGATCGGTCACAATGGCCCGCGCGATCGCCAAGCGTTGTCGCTGCCCCCCAGAAATATTGGAGCCGAATTCACCCAGCACCGTCCGATACTGATCGGGCAGATGGCTAATGAATTCATCGGCCTCAGAGATTTGGCAGGCTTTGACAATTGCTTCAAAGGTAGCGGCGGGTGCCCCCAACTTGAAATTATCCAAAATCGAACGGCTCCAGAAGTGAGGCTCTTGGGGAATAAGAACCACTTGACTACGAAGACTTTCAATGGCTAAGTCTTGGAGATTGTAGAGGCCAATCCGAACTGAACCCGACTGATAGGGATGCAGTCCCGCGATCACTTTTGCCAATGTGCTTTTACCACAACCAGAGCGACCCACCAGTGCGGTAATTCTACCCCCCGGAATCACCAGGGAAAAATCTTGCAACAGATCGACCCGACCAGGGTAAAAGAACCGCAGATCGCGGCAGAAAATACTGGCTTGATCCGAAAGTTCAACAAAGGCTTTACGGGGGTTATCCTCGGATTCTTCGGTGGCATCAATCACTTCTCCAAAGCGCTGAACAGCCATTTGGGCGCGGGTAAAGTCATCGACAAAGTCAATGACAAAGTCGATCAGCCCCACAAAGTTAGCGTTCATCCCATTAAATGCAAGGAGCTGGCCGATACTGAGCTGACCGTTAATGACCAAGGTGCTACCGAACCACAGTAGGGCGATACTGCCAAAGCTGGACGTGAGGCTAGAGAAGCGGCTGTTGGCAATGCCGAGCTGGGTGGTGCGATATTCTTCATTGGCTAAGCGACCATAGCGGCTTTGGAGTTCATCCCAAATTTGAGGTTCTGAGCTGGTGGTTTTAAACGTGAGTGCCCCTTTAAAGGTTTCGACTAGCACGCCCTGATTTTCTGCATCTAACTCCAGGACACGGCGCGATCGCCGACGCAGCATCGGCAAAAAGCACACCGTCACCAAGGTCATCACCCCCACCACGCCGATCGAGAGCAGGGTGAGGCTGCGGCTGTAAAACACCATGAAGCCAAAGGAAATCAACGCCGTAAAAAAGAGACTGGGGAGCTTCACGGCCAGATCAGAAATAAGATTGTTAATCCGCGAAACATCGTCTAATCGACTGACAATTTCGCCGCTGCGGCGGGTTTCAAAATAGGAGAGCGGTAGGCGCAATAGTTTACGACCAAACTCTAGTGTCATGCCCAGCTCTAGCCGCTGAGACAGGTTCGCGACGAGGTTGTACTGCACCAGTTTGAGCGCGTTGCTTACCACCGCTAGGCACATGACGCCAATGGAGACGGTGGCGAGTAAAGACACATCGCCGCGTATCAACACGTCATCGGTGAGAATTTGAATCAGAAAAGGATTCGCTAAAGACAGCAGGCCGATAATTTGTGCGTATAGAGAGGCTTGAATGACACTGTTGCGGTGGGGCCACACCCGGCGAAAAAAGCGAGCGAATCCAGCCGGGCGATCGCTCTCTTGGGCGTAGAAGGCTTCATCATCTGGCGTTAGCAACAACATCGCGCCGTTATCCCACGCCTTCGCCAATTCTGCTTTCTTTAAAAAGCGAATGCCGAGACCCGGATCGCCCACCACATAGCGGCCCCGTTGCTGACCAAAGAGGACGACCCAATGCACACCTTTCCAATGAATAATCGCAGGTAGGGGTAGCTGATTGAGCTGGTCTAGTATTTTAGGATCGGCTCTGCCTGAGCGGGCGTGCAGGCCCAGGCTTTCTGAACCCCGCCGTAGCCCCAGGAGCGTCGTTCCGAGTTGACCCGTGCCGACAGCCTCACGAACACGGGTAATGGTAAACGTGCGGCCATGATACTTTGTCACCATTGCCAAACAGGCTGCGCCGCAGTCCTCTTCGCTATTTTGTGGGATGAATGGGTACTTCATCAGGTCAATGCCTCTTCTTTCCATTGGCTCGTCCAGCGCTGATTCAGATGATGATAGGGCTGGGACCACGACAACGCCGCCTTCGCAAAATGCGCTTGGATCGCGTCTATCTGTTCCTCCGATGAAGAGAAATGACGGTCAAGACTATACCAATTTTCTACCAGTGCTTCGGCAATGATCTGCATGCGGCCCTCATCGGCAGCGCTACCAAACCACTGGGTTACGGGGCTGTCTACCACAGAGGCCCAACTGATACCTCGATAGAGCGGATAGGCAAAGATAGGGCACTCGTCGCGCAGCTCAGGGTGTGCCGCTAAGCTGCCTGTGCCAATCGCGTCAGACGGTTCTGTTTTAGGGGCACGATCCGTCTGACAGGTGTGGATGATGTGC
>JBAUJD010000991.1:0-3009 GCA_049683515.1 Thermosynechococcaceae cyanobacterium
CTGTATCGCCGCGTAGCTTCAGTTGTTGTACTACTTCTAGAGCTACTGCGCCAGAGTCGGCTCTAGTAATACGAAAGCGATCGCCATACTGCTTACGGAGATCTCGTGCAATGGCCTGCAACACAGCGGGATCATCATCAACAACGATAATTGTAGGTTTGGAAGTTCTAGCTGTGTTTTCAAGCATATTAAAACCTATGGGATGATAAAGATGACTGGTGGTCTCAGATCAGCTAACGGAGTTGCCATCTGCTCTAGTAATTGTTTATGCCATTCTTCACCGGAAGGCAAACTTCTCTCAGTAAATGTGGCAATTCCGGACAAAATTCGTTCACCCCCGTGTAGAAGGCGTGAATGTTAAGGAAGATCGTATGATTCATCACTGCAAACATTTCGCAGCTATCCACATAAATGCCCTGCAGCGTAATGCTCTTTTCCAGAAGAGGCTATGGGTTGATTTCTCCGCCCATGCCAGAGAGAACACCAATCAAGCTACGGAGTCTTCTTGGGTGAGATCTATGGAGTAGACCATCACATTTTGTTGAGGAACCGCTTCGAGAGCTTCCTCTAGCTTTTTGGGGGAACGGCTGGAAATGACTACTTTGGCGTTGGCGGCTGCGTTGGCTTGTGCGATCGCAAGTCCGATCTCAGAACTACCGCCAATCACCACCACTTTCTTATTGGTTAAGTCCATCGTCTCCCTTTGAAATGAAGTATTTCAATCCAACGCTATGCCGCAACTACTGCTCGATAACGAGCCTTACCGTCCCGGACATGCTGAATAGCCTGGTTAATATCCTTCATTGCAAACTGCTCACACATCGGTGCGATGTCATGGGTCGCGCAGAACTCCAGCATTTCTTGGGTATCAGAAGGTGCTCCCGCTCGACCGCCCCCGATCTTTTTCTCAGTCCCAATAATAGGAAACGGCATGAACTCGACCGCTCCCCCCGGAACACCGCAGAGAATTAGCATTCCCTCGGGGGCCAAAGCTTGGATGTAGGTATCCCACGGTACGTTTGCTGAGACGGTTGAAACAATGAAGTCAAAGCGTCCCGCTGCTTTTTCAAGATCTTCTGGGGATTCTTGGGTGGCAATAAAGTTTGTGGCTCCTAAATCGCGGGTTTGCTGTTCTTTTGAGCGAGTGGTGCTCAGGCCCGTGACTTGAGTGCCCATCTTGGCGAGAAACTGCACGGCTAAATGACCAAGACCGCCTACACCGAGAACTGCGGTTTCCATGCCTGGTCGAACGCCGTGATGGCGAATGGGTGACCAGACGGTGGTGCCCGCACACATGAGCGGACCGGCTAGTGACGGATCTAGCGCCTCGGGAATCGGGATAGCCCACTTGGCTTGCGATCGCACCTTCTCTGCCCAGGCACCGTTGCGATTGACGATGGTATTCTCGACTTCATCTTCGTTCAGACACAGCGATTCTTTGCCAACGCCGCACTTTTTGCAGTGGTTACAAGAAGCTGACTGCCAGCCCACACCGACTCGCTGACCGACGCGGTTCTGAGAGACCTGATCGCCCACCGCCACAATTTTGCCAATGGCTTCATGGCCTGGAATAAATGGATAGTTAGACATACCCCAGTCGTTATCAATCATTGCCAGGTCGCTGTGGCAAATGCCGCAAAATTCGACTTCCACCTCGACTTCATCTGCGCCTAGTGCGCCTGGATCGTATTCATAGGATTCGAGCTGTCCGCCTTTCTCTTTGCAGGCATAGCCTTTAATCATGGGTGTTTCTCCAAATAAAATGAGGAATGAAAACTTTAAAGCCTAGACGTAGCTGTTGTCTGTAAAGGATTAAACTAACGCATCACCTCCATCCAGCAGTAGCGTCATCCCTGTTGCAAAGCCGTTATTCATCAAGAAGATGACCGCATCTGCAACCTCCTCCGGTTGACCGATGCGTTTAATCGGTAATTTTTCAGCAATGGATTCCACGACTTCATTGCGATTCTCGCCGAAGACGCGATCGAGCATTTCAGTCTCAATCACACCCGCACAAACTGTATTGACCCGAGTTGGGGCTAACTCAGTTGCCAAGTTCCGAGCCAGGGCTTCAATTCCAGCATTGGCAGCCCCCGCTACTGCAAAACTGGCATACCCCTTCCGACCTGCTAGACCAGAAATAAAAGTGATAGAACCCCCCGCTAATAGACGTGGAGCAGCCTCTTTCACCACATGTAATGCACCCCAAATCTTGCTGTCTAAAGTCATCCCTAGTTTTTCAATAGTTGTTTCTGCTAAAGGAGCAGTGGCCGCATTATGAGCGGAAACAAACAAGTGATCGAAGCTATCAATTTCGGCAAATGCCTGGGCAACAGTTGCTGGGTCCATAACATCTACAGAAATCGATTGAACCGTTTCACCAATGAGTTTTTTGGCCTGTTCAAGCTTGGCGTGGGTGCGACCTAAGATCACAACCAATGCGCCTTCTGCTTGAGCCATCTTTGCTACAGCCAGCCCAATACCTGAACCACCACCTACAACAACGACTTTCTTCCCTGATAAACGCATAACTTATTCCTAGATTTCAATACGTTGGATTCGATACCAACAACGAGTACCTAAAAGAGGTAAGTTTCCGGTAAACATCAGGACGTCAGGCTACGACGCTCAATGCCTTTTGCCAAAATTTCTGGATGAACGTTGTGGGGAATCGGCCATCCCCGCTCCCAAAAGTAGATGTTAATTTCAACCGTGTTGTCGGCAATATCCCAGCGCGTGACTTTCCTGTCATTAATTGTCAGAATCATCGTTTCAATAGAGGTGCCTTCTCGTCCTGTTGGCTGCATACCCATAAATTCTTGAGCGTGCTTCCAGTGAAGACAGACGGTAAAAAATCCCCGGCCATTGCCTGCCTCATCAATGCTATGCCTTACCCATAAGTCCTGAAAGTACTTCTGTCGTGTGCTTTCAATCATGAGCAAGTCTCCAAGTATCCGCAATGTCATGGAGTCTAGTGAGTCCTCTCCACAGGGTTTTCACCCCTGGATT
>JBAUJD010000992.1:0-3174 GCA_049683515.1 Thermosynechococcaceae cyanobacterium
GATCTTAACGCTCCAGCCTTAATCTTGCTCGATCCGATTCGTTTGCAAGATTATTCGTGCGAACCTCCGGGAAGGCTGTAGGCTGGAGTCAAAGAGTATGTGTCAAAATGTAAACTGTGCAGGTCACTTCATCCCTCGATCAAGTTTTAAAGCCGTCAGCTATTGCGCTGGGTAACTTTGATGGCTTACATCTGGGGCATTGCCAGGTGATTGACGCCCTACGCCCCTTTGCGATCAAAGAGAATTGTGCGGTCACGGTGGTGGCGTTTGATCCTCACCCGCAGGCGTTCTTTTCGGGGGACTCGCAGCAGTTACTGACGCCCCTGGATGAAAAAGTTGCGATTTTAGAAGCCCTTAACGTGGATCAGTTGGTTCTGCTGACCTTTGATCAGACCCTCGCTCAGCTTTCTCCCCAGGATTTTGTAGAGAAAATTTTGGTGGAGCAACTGATGGCTCGATGTATTAGCGTGGGCTTCAATTTTGGATTTGGCTATCAACGATCTGGGACGACGACGGATTTAGATGCGATCACAACACCCCATAACATCCCGGTCTATATTGCCGCGCCGAAGATGACCGAGGGTGCCCCGATCAGCAGTTCTGCCATCAAAGCCGCGCTGCAGGAAGGATGCCTGAGTCAAGCCCATCAAATGCTAGGCCGTCCCTATACTTTGACTGGCACCGTGATTCACGGCCAGCATCTCGGCGCAACCCTGGGCTTTCCCACCGCGAATCTGAAGCTTCCTAGCGATAAGTTCTTGCCAAGCCAAGGGGTCTATAGCGTGCAGGTTAGCAGCAGTAGCCTGTCACAGACCCAGATCGGTGTGCTCAATCTAGGCTGCCGTCCTACGGTAAACGGTCAGACGCAAATCCCTGAAGTGCATCTGCTGAACTGGTCTGGCGATCTCTATGGGCAGACCCTCACGGTTTCGTTAGAGCAATATTTGAGACCTGAGCAAAAATTTGATTCCCTAGAGGCGCTGCAGACCCAAATTCAGCTTGATTGCGAGATTGTCCGCTCCGGTCAAGCCTCCCTGGCCTAGGGATAGAGCTTTATCCGGGTCACCCACCGCTTTACTTTGCACCCGGATGGAACTGATCGCGGGATTCTCACGTCCAAAAAATTGGGGGTTCACTGCAGATATCTATGATTTCGCCAATCTTCGTAAGATTTTTGCGATCTTAAGGAAATCACTTTCCTTAACTCAGCCCTAACGGCAGACTAGTAATACGCGCCATTCCCCCCTATCAATGGGCATCTCTATCTCCTCGACTCACACCCTCTAACCGTACTTTCCTCTATGACTTACCGCTGCTCCTGGCTGCGAGGCGCGTTCTTGACGTTCGCGCTAGGCCTATTCACACCCGCGACTCTTCTGCTCAAGACGCCTCCAGCACAAGCCCAGATTCCTGGCTACTGCCAATCTTCAGAACAGTCAGCGCTTCAACAAGAAGAGCTGCTCAAGCAGGCTATAAAAGGGAATCAAGGGGCAAAACAGCGCTACCAAAGTATGGTGCAGCAGAATGCAAGCCGCTTGCGGACCTGTCGATCGCAAAGCTGGCCCCAAACCCAAGCCGTTTGGCTGCGGCTGTATGAATGTGATCTGAAGCCGGGGGTACTCGATAGCTTGATGGATCGCATTGTTAATCGAGGCTATAACCGCATCAATATCGAAGTGTTTTATGGGGGACAGATCATGCTACCCCCCGGTGATAACCCGACGGCATTCGATTCGATTGTCCGTAAGCCGGAATACGCGCGCCGGGATCTGCTAGCCGAGGCAATGCAGAAAGCCAGAGAGCGAGGGATTGCCCCCTATGCCTGGGCTTTTAGCATGAGTTATGGCGAAAAGTATGGAAGTCGTCCCGATCGTCAGGGGGCTTTAGCCCGCAACGGCAGTGGTAAAACCAGTGCCATGGTAACGAGTTCAGCATCGTCAGAGATCCAAGAGCTTGCCGGAGATGTTGATAAGGTCTTTGTTGATCCCTATAGCCCGGAAGCAAGGCAGGACTACCGTCGGATGGTAGATGCAATAGCCAAGCGTAAACCCGATGGCGTCCTGTTTGACTACATTCGCTATCCTCGGCAGACGGGGGGCGCATCGGTGGCTACCAAGACGAGCGATCTATGGATTTATGGCCGCGCCTCTCAGAACGTTTTGCTCTCAAGGGCCACTAATGAGAAGGGGCGGGCCGTGCTGGAGCATTACATGGCTCAGGGGGCACTCTCAGTCAGTACCCTCGAAGCCTTTGACCAGCGCTACCCTAACGACGGGGCTGCGATGTGGCAGGGTCGCCAAGTGCCGACCTACACCAAGCTACCGCCCGCATCGGCCCGCATTGTGCGCCTCAATAATGACCTATGGCTGTTGAGTGTGGCCCACGCCTATCAAGGGATTGTTGACTTTCTGACTGCGGCAGCTAAACCTTTACAGCAGCAGGGCATCCAGGCTGGGGCTGTATTCTTCCAGAGGCCAACCGTCGGGTGGGGCGTGGCTTTGATTCGCGCATGCAGCCGTGGGATCAGTTCCCAAGCAACATTGAGTGGAACCCCATGTCCTATGCGGTCTGCGGTAACAACACGGACTGTATTGCTCGGCAGGTTCAAGAGGTGGTCGCAACCGCACCTAGCGGCACCAAAGTCAGTCCAGCCATTGCGGGTGCCTGGGGTGGTTTTGCCTACAATCGGCCGTCTTTAGAGGCGCAGATGCAGGCGATTCGGCAAGTTGCCCCGCAGGTTCAGACCGTTAGTCATTTCGATTTCTCTTGGCAAGATCCGCTATTTTCAAATGCACGGCGATCTTGCAAGGTGGACTATGGAACATAAAACAACTTTGACGCCTTGATACCCCTGCAGTCCTTGAATCGATAAGATAACGTTGGAGTGAGCTTTTTAAGAGCCACCCCACGTTTGTATCGATAGAAGTAGAACAACTGCAAATGACTGAACCGATTCACGTTATTGGGGGTGGGCTTGCCGGGACTGAGGCGGCGTGGCAGATTGCGCGGGCGGGCGTTCCGGTTGTCTTGCACGAAATGCGCCCTTTAGCTAAAAGCCCCGCTCACCATACCGAGCATTTAGCTGAGTTGGTGTGCAGTAATTCCTTTGGCGCTAAGGCTAGCGATCGCGCTGCCGGTCTCCTTCACACTGAACTGCGCCAGCTCGGTTCCATC